>JAOUFE010000068.1 GCA_029858425.1 Spirochaetia bacterium
ATAAACCGGTAATAAAAATTACCTCCGATTTGAAAAGGATTGTCCAGTTTATCCTGAGATTTTTCCGAATCATCCCTGTCGCCGCTTTTATTTCTACCATCAGCATCTGGATTTTTTTCATCGTTTTTTTCGTCGTTTCTCTGGTCTGAGCCAAACAAGGCGTTTTCATCCGGTCGAGATGTGTTTTGCGCCGAGAGGCCGGAAACACCAGCCCACAAGAAGAAACAAGAAAGAAAAATTTTACTTGCCATGTTCATCGCCCTGCCTCTTTTCATTTCAACGACCCCTCTACCGTATCCTGTTTTCAGAATTCAATATTTGCAATTCTTGTTCTACCTTACCTGCTCTTGGATTCCAGCCAGGCCTTGGTAAAAATATTTTGGGGAAGCTCTTGCAGATCCACAGATTTAATTAAAATCAGGGTGGAATTCCCTTTGTCAATTTCATCATATATACGTATTTCCTGGGCATACCACAAGTCGGCTTTTTTAGACTCGCTAAACAACTTCTGCCATTTTGGATTATATGAAGTGCGCATGAGTCTCCCGGAAAGCGCAAAGTCCTGACTTTTTAAATAGTTTCCTGTGGCCTTGTCAATCCAGTATTTAACCACCGGGTATGCCACATCAACACCAGGTTTTGCGGCAAGTTTTAATACCCAGACATTGTAATTTCCCAGTTTTTCTTCGCCGATAAATTCCGGATCGTATTCTTCCGCCAGATTCGACTGGTCAAAATCCTGACGGCGGGAGTCTGTACCGCCAATGCGCTCCCTGTCTGTTCGTCGCTCCCATTTACCGACGGTTGGATCATAAAACCAGAGATTTTTATCAATACGCAGGTATCCCTTTCCGCTTTCTGTTCTTGGTTTGGTAAACAATATCATTAATTTCTGGTCAACATCGCGTCGATAAACCAGCGCTTCGCGGACCAGATCGGGCTTGCCTTTTTCGCGCTGTTCAATATAAACCAGAGACTTGTAATCCCCCGAACTGCGTATGCGCATGTCGATTCCCTTGAGAATAGAAACCATTTTTTCTTTGGTTAATGTCTCTGCATATACCGGAATTTGCAAAAAACTGGCAAAAAGAATTATTGTCGTTAAAATATTTTTTTTCATTTATTTTCCTTTTTTGGGCAGATCACGATCTGCTCCTGCATTTCTTTTGGATTTCATTATACCTTCAAAATTCATCATTATTTATTTATGCTGCATCGCCGTAACGGGTTTCAGACGCGCGGCTCGCAGAGATGGAATAAGGGAAATCAGCGTCGTTGCGCTGATAATCAGCGACATCCCTCCCAATACCCGTACAAAATTAAAGCTGAATTTTAATGTATTTGCCATGAGAAATACCTGCGCTCCTGTTGGAATATGAATATGCGAAATATGCAAAATTCCGGCAACAAGCAGCCCCAGAACAGCGCCTGCAAAAGTCGCAATAGCCGATAACGTAAAGGCTTCAATTACAAACATGGCCATTACCCGCCTGCGGTGCATGCCAATAGCCCTCAATGTCCCGATTTCCCGCGTCCGTTCGTTAATGGCAATCCACATGGAGTTCATAATACCGATAACAATAATAAAAAGCAGGATCATCGTTAAAATATAGGTTAGCCCGTCAAGGGCTGTCAACGTCCATTTCATAAATGAAATTTCTTCTTCCCATGTAGTTAAATCCAGTTTTTGGCCTGTCCAGTCTTCGCGGTTTACAGAGTCAAATTTAAACCAGAAAGCTCGCGGATCGCTGTCCATCAGGGAATACCCCGCATTGGCCAAAGATTTCCGGAGAATATCCATATCGCGGGGAAGATTTTGAATATTTTTTATATAAACGTAGAGAGCGCCGGTATTGTTTTCATTGATCTGGTACAACTGATTTATGGCGCTTTGCGGAATAAAAATCGAAAACATACTGAACATGCCAACATCCTGGGCAATGCCAGCCACTCTTAAGTCCAGAGTATTATTTGTACCGTTGGGCATCAAAGAGGATATGATAATCATATCGCCCACCTTGACTCCGAGCTTTTTTGCCTGCGTTTCAAAAATCAAGGCTGTTCCTGGTTGATTTAATCCTGAAAAATTTCCAGACACAAGATGAAGAACTTTTTGAAGATATGGTTCGCCACTTAAATTAACCCCGGCAAGACCGGCCTGAATAGAGCCAGTATCGCTGACAATTCTGGCCCAGCCGCGGCCGCGGGGAACAATGTATTCGACATCCGGCAGCGATTTCTGAATGACATCAATTACTTTATTATAGTCAGTTACTACCGGCGCTGAACGTCCGGCCGTAACCTTGTAAAAACCGGCAACATTAATATGCCCGGTTTGTATGGTGGTCGCCGCTTCAAACATAGCCTTCCGAACGCCCGATGACAGGCTGAGCAAAAAAACAAGAAGCATGGTAACCCCGCAAATGGCTCCACCCAGAAGTAAAGAACGCTTTCGATGTTGAACCAGATTGCGTATGGCAATTAGAAATAGCTGTTTCATATTATTCCTCCGACTGCATGGCCGTTATGGGCGAAACCCTTGTTGCAATGATTGCAGGATAAAGCGCTGATACAATGGTCACGATAAATATTATCACCATAGACCATACTATGCTGCCGACGCCAAGCGCCGGATAAAGACGGGGGCCTGAAAAAAAGAAATACAAAAATTCATTCATTGCCGGAATACCGTTATGCCCCAAAACCTTTATAATCAACGATCCGGCCGCGGTTCCCGCTATTCCAAAGGTGAGACCCAAAAGTACGGTTTCCACCAGAATCATGGCCAACACGAAAGATCGTCCGGCTCCTATTGCCCTCATGGTGCCAATTTCCTGAACACGCTGAAGGGTGGCCATCATTACGGCATTGTTTATAATGACCAGCGCCACTACAAATATTATAAATACAACGAGATAAAGAATCACTTTGGCCACCAGAACGAACTGACCAATCATACCGGCGGCCTTTTGCCATGTAACCACTCTTAAATCCAATTGATTTTTATCGGAAACAGTTTTTATTTGTTTCATGGTTTCCTTGATTTTAGAAGGATCTTTTAAAATAATGGCGGCATTTATGACAACTCCATCGTCAATTTCTGACTGCGTATACGCACGGTTTACGCTTGAGTCTTTTTTGCGAATCATGCCCAATTCTTTTTTTTCATCTATGTCGGTTTGGGAACCGGTGGAAACCGCAGAGTCCCAGGCGCCGCCAAAAAGTTCTTCTTCTGCCTTGTCGCGGTCAATAATTTTTACTCCGGCCGCCTTTTCAAGATGTTTGGCTTCGGCAAGTTTTTCGGGCGTAAGAAAACCGTATAAATCGCGAAAGGACATTAAATCCATCAAGCTTAAACCGCCAGCCAGACCGGATTTCTCCAGACCCTTGAACTGAAAGGTTCCGTAAACCTTGATGTTTACTGACTCAATAAATCCGGATTTTGTGTAAGCCTTGATTGTAATAGCATCTCCCGGACGCAGGCGGTACAATTCAATCATGGGAGCAATAGTTGAGTAAAAAAAGTTATATCTATCTATGAAATTTTTATCATTGACATCCAGAAACAATGGCAACAAAATAGCAAGGTCTTTTTCTGCGGATGGAAGATAAATCTGCAACGCTTTTCTCATTTTTGCCGTTGAAACAGGATCAAGCTGTAAAATAATTTCGCGAGTCTGCGTTTTATTTTGTTTAATCAGAAACTGAAGGTTGGGATCTCTGGCAATGGCAGAATGCTTGTTCTCCATGGCTTCTTTAATTTCATCAAGACGATGGGCTGTTTTTAATTTAAACTGGTGCTCGTATACAAATTTGGAAAGAAGCATACCCCTTTGACCGGAAGGAACCATTTGTCCTTCAACAATTTCCATTCTGTCAAAATTATTTTTAAACGAATCAATGTCGGTGCCCACATAACCAATATTATAAAAGTCGGAATCAGGAAGCAGGTAGGCAATTTTATTTTCCAGAAATTCAAGATGTCCGAGGGGATCTGCGTCAAAGGAATTCCAGAACTGTTCTGATGCCGCTTTTTTTAAAGTCGCCATATTTTCCTTGTCCGAGGGTTGTAATTTGGCGAGGGCTGACAGGTTGCGCAAATCGCCCTGAATAACGCTTACAATCTGGCGAATATGGCTTTTATAACTTTCCATCGTTCGCCGCAGCGCATCGGAATGATCTCCCTTGTTTTTCTGGTTCACGGTTTTACGCAATTTTTCAAGGGCAACATCAAGTGTATTACCATAGGCAACCTGGGCATTATTGACTCCCATGGGGATAACGCTTTTAATATTTTCGATGTTCATCAACGCAGATTTTATTTTTGAAAAATCTGGAATGTCGGCAATATCCGGAGCGCCGAAACTGCCAAACAGGGAAAGCTCGTCTTTGGACTTGTCGGAGTATACCTGTATATTACCTGCCACGCTGCCAATAATACTTTTACTCATGGCTCCTTCCATATTGTTCAACAGAGAAGAACCGACGACAAAAAGCAACGTGCCAATAAATACAATGGCGCCAATAACAATATTCAAAAAGTTGGCAAATAAATTTCGAAACGCAATCTGCAGCAATACACTAAATTGATTCATGATAGATTCCTCATTTCGATATTTTCACCGGTCTGGAAGGGGATTTTTTCTCTGATTTGCCGAAGGATTTTTTTGCAGGAGATTTTTTTGCGGCAATTTTCCGCGCAGGAGAAGACATGCTGCCGACAATACGCCCGTCGGCAATATTTACAATGGTTTTTGCATGAGCCATTACGCGCGCATCGTGGGTAGAAAAAATAAAAGTTGTTTTTTCCAGCTCATTCATTTCTTTCATCAAGTCAATAATCGTTTCCCCTGTTTTGGAATCCAGATTGGCGGTTGGTTCATCGGCCAGAACAATTTTGGGTCGGGTGACAAGAGCGCGTGCAATAGCCACACGCTGTCTTTGCCCTCCAGATAATTCATTGGGACGGTGCTTGGAATGATTGTCGATGCCAACTTTTTTTAGCAAATCCATCACCCGTGATTTTCGTTCTTCAACGCTTAACCTACCCTGAAGCAAAAGCGGGAATTCCACATTTTGATAAACGCTTAATACAGACACGAGATTAAAACTTTGAAAAATAAATCCAATCGTATTCAAGCGCAATTCGGTCAACTGGCGTTCTTTTAAATCGTGCGTATCGTTACCGTTAATCACCACCTGCCCCGAAGTCGCCACATCAACACAGCCAATAAGATTTAGCAATGTTGTTTTTCCGCTTCCAGAAGGACCTGCAATCGTAATAAAATCGCCACGGGCTATTTGCAAAGAAACATGCTGCAATGCGTGAACAATAGTTTTTCCAAGAACATAATTTTTACTAACCTTTACCAGCGAAACGACATTTTCCATAGTGCTTCCTTTTTCCTTTTAATGAATTTGCGTGTAATTTATGATAACGTCAGGCATAAAAATTTATTGTGTTGTATGATGGCAATATATATTTAAATTGTTATTCAGACAACTTTTAAAAAAAACCAGCCCCGAATGTTCTTTGTGTCTGGGGAAGAACTTCGATATTCACTTTGGAATCCAATAAAACAAACTTATTTTGGGATGTCCAAAAAGAAAAAAATATCACCACAGAGGCGCGGAGAACACGGGGATATTGCAAATTCTTCTTCGAAAAAAGCATTTATCTGTGTACATCCGGATTCATCCGTGGCTCTTTTTTGATGAGAAATTTCTTTTTAGACAGCCCCCACAGAGGGAATTACAGAATTACAGAAATCTATTGACATTATGTCGCATGATATCAAAACGAATCAGAATGCCCGTAAAAATCCGGGGGAAGTTTTTATTTATACCTTTGTTTTTAACAATGCTTGGGTTTTCCTATGCCGTATTTATGCCCGAAGTGGGCGTTGAGGCCGATAAATCCAGGATAGCTTTTCGCAAAGGTCTGGATTTATATTCCGAATACAAATATTCATCTTCAGTTGATTTTTTTCTTGAATCTCTTTCCTACGAACCCGATTTTGCCCTTGCGCGAAGAATGCTCGGACAATCCCTTTATTTTTCAGGTCAGGTCGATGAAGCCCTGAATGAATGGAAAATTCTTCAGGAACAGGAAAATTATGACCCTTCTCTGCAAATTCATCTTCAGGGTTTACGCTCATTTCAGGTTATTGCCGAACCAAAATGGCAATATTTAAAAACATTAAAGGGAGTTCAGGGATACCAATATGCCTATCCAACGTTCATTTCCATGTTGCCCAATGACTCTCTGGTGCTATTGTCGCAAGGACGCAAAGACGGCGGTAATGTTCTCCTTGTCAGTTCCAACGGAGTCTTTACAGAAAATTTGAGAAGAATTTCGGGAAAAATTCAGTTGCCCATCGGGGCTGCTTTTGATGGCAAAATTCTATGGATTACGGACATTAAGGCCGACAAATTGCACCGTCTTTCCATTGAAAGGCGTGCATTTGGCGATCCAGCCTATAAAAATCTCGAACCAATGGGAAAACCCGGAAGCGGTTCGGGGGAATTTCATGGTCCGACAGGCATTTGTTTTAACGGCGAAAATTTTTTTGTCGCAGATCAAGGCAACGAGCGGGTACAAAAACTGGATAAGGAAGGAGGATATGTTCAGGAAATCAAATGGATTTCGGAAAATGTGCAAATCAACCAGCCATTTGGTATTGCCTGCGACCTAAAAAATGTATATGTTTCAGAACCGGATTTATCCCGTATTTTGCAGTTTGATGTATTTGGAAACTTTATTCAATATATTGGCGATGGGCTTTTTCAAAAACCCCGACATCTCAGCCTTTCAGGTAAATATCTTGTTGTTGCCGACGAGCAAGCCGGGGTTTTATTGCTTGATCTTGAAAAAAATGAAAACATTCGAATTTCTGAATACATGGGCGAAAACGGCGTCATGCAAAAATTTTACCGTCCTTACTCAGCTCAAATGGATGGCCTTGGAAATTTATTTGTTGTAGATTATGCGGGTCAGTCTTTGATTCAATTTGTTCCGGAACAGTTCCTGTACTCCAACCTGGAATTATGGGTTGAAAAAGTATACAGCAAGGGTTTTCCAGAGGTGGGTGTATGGGTTTCGGTAAAAGATCAAAGGGGAAAATTTTTAACAAACCTCGACTCCACAAATTTTACGATTCTTGAAAATGATGCAGATGTGGGAACTCCCGGATCTGAATACCTAAAAAATTATTCGGGACAGGTGTCCTGGGTTATTATCAATTCAAAAACAGCTACCATGAAAAAATATATCAACTCCATGATATGGGTCAGCGATTTTTTTCTGAGTAAACTGAAAGAAAAAGATGCAGTAAAGGTTCTTGGTTATTCCGGAGATTCAAGAACAGATACGGAATGGACAAATTCGCGTCTGAAGCTTTTGCAATCGCTAAAAGTGCAATCATCTACGGATTATCAAACCGACAATGTCTCAGGCCTTGGAAAGGCAGTTTATAGCGCCATTTCCGATCTTCTGCCGGTGAAGGGAAAACGAGCCGTTATATGGATTACCGAGGGCAATATTGAACCAGAGAAAATGCCGGATTTTTCAATGTCGCGACTTGAAAGTTTTGCCCGCAACAATCATATTCCCGTTTTTATCATAAATTTTGAAAATCCGGATATTATCGACTGGAAAAACAAAAAATCCTATTTAAAGGAATTTTCGGAAAAAACCGGCGGAAAATATTTTGCCTCTTTTGATAGCAGTTTGAAGGATATTGAAAAAACAATGCGCAGCATTGTGGAGGAAAGGTATGTTCTTACCTACCAAAGCAATGGCCGTAAATCGTGGAAAGGACAATATATGGAAATCAAGGTAAACGTTAAATTTCAAGGCAGAACCGGAATGGAAACATCGGGATACTTTATACATTAAATCATGCATCACCGTAAAATTATTATATTTTCATTTTTTTTGTCTTCTATATTTATTGTAAAATTATCCGGAGAAGCGCAGTTAACAGCTCAAAAATTTAAAGATATGGCAGATGCCTACAGGGTTCAGAAAAACAAGCTTTCTGCAGTAGAATACTACAAAAAAAGCCTTCAAAAAAACTCACAGTTTGTACCCACGCTTGTTGCAATCGGAACTTTAATGCGGGAATTTGGTTCATATCCGGAGTCAAAGGAGTACCTTCAAAAAGCAAGAAAACTGGATCCAAACGATAAAAATTCCCTGCTGGAGCTGATAAAAACAGAGATTGTAATGGGAGATATTGCCGGATCTGAGGAGTTGCTTAAAAAAGGACTGGAACAATTTCCCCAGGAGCCTGACTTTGATTTTCTTCAAGCCAAAATATATCTTGTCAAAAGTCAGTATTACCTTGCCGAAAAGAAATTAACTCATGTTATCCGCAATAATCCAGGGCATCTGGATTCGCACATTACTCTTGGGGATTTGTATCTTCGCGAAAAACGTTATCAGCAGTCCCGCGATGAATTTGAAAAAGCCCGCCTCATTGATCCTGAAAACCCCCTGGTGTTTACCGGACTGTTTTCGGTGAATTTTGAATCCGTTCTTGATTCAGAGGGATCTGAAATATTTCAGAAAAATTCTGATATGAGTATTTTCAGCGATTCCATTGATTATCTTCTCAATGCAAAAGAATACGATAATGATTACATTCCAGCCAATTTGCTTCTTGGGAAAATATACGCCCAGGGCAATAAGTGTGAAAAAGCAAAGCAATATCTCGACAGCGTATTAAAAATAAATCCGGATCATATCATTGCCCGTTATTATCTGGGGTATTGCTTTCCGTCAAAATACCTCGAAATGTACCGGGATATTCTGGATAAAAATCAAAACAATGAAATTCTCCGGTATTCTTACGAAAGAAATCTATACATTTATTCTCCCAGAAGGGAAAATAAATATCTGCTGGATATGGCGCGCGTGCATTATGATCAGGGATCAGGGTTATTTAAAACCCATATGACAAACCAGGGCGTTTATGAAATGGCCTGGGCAGCCTTTTTATATCCCTCATTTATTTCTGCCCACAAAGAATTACTGGATCACTACCGGAACATCCGGGATTACGTTAAAATGGGCGATGAGATGAAATTTCTAAAGCAGGTAACAGGCGAGGTTAAATACCAGGATATGTATGAAATGCTGGTAGAAAAACGCAAAGAAAAATTACATTACCGCGAGAAAATTTACCGGCCTGAAGAATATAAAACACCCACGCCAGTTTTCGTTTTTCATTTTATGCCTGGGAACTTTTTAGGTGATTTTCCGGATGCCGGAGAAGCTCTTGCTGAGAAACTGGTCTTTGCGCTTCAGGAAACAGGAAGGGTTCAGGTTTTGTCCGGGAGTCAGCGGGAAGAAATATTTAAAAAACTGATCATTAAAGATGGATTTGGCAAGGGAATATACTATAATGCAATTTCAGGCAAACGGGTTCTGGATTACATGCGACAAAATTTCACCGGGGATTCCAATTACATCCGTTATGCCATTACCGGAAGTTATCAGGAAATTGCCGAAGGGCTGGACGTGAAGGCTGAGATCATCGATCTTGAAACCGGAATTTCATTTGCCCCCTTTCACGTGAAATCTGCGGGTCGGGGCTTTGTCCGTGATATCGCTACAAAGCTTGCGGATCATATTTACCAGAACATTCCCTTTCACGGGCAGATTATCAAGATCAGCAGCAACGGTGTAATTATAAATCTGGGCGAAAGAGAGGGGATTATTAGGGACACCATTCTTGGCGTTTATCGGGATGGCGAGAAAACAGCCGAATTGGGAATATCAACACTTGATACAGATATATTATGGGCAAAATCGGAAAATTTTATGGATATCTATAAAATGCAGCCAGGCGATCTGATTAAAATTGAAAAGCCCCAAAAGAAAAATGCAAATTCCATGTAATTTCCCAAAGATGTTTTAAAAGATTTTTTTTGCCCTGTTTTTGTGTTATTATTTTTTGTGTTATTATAAAGAGGAATTTGTTTTTATCAAGGCGGGAATGGAGAGACCATCGGCTTGAATAGAATCTACTTTTTCTCCATTAATCAAGAATTGTACTGAGTTTACGTGGAACTGAATGGAAGTCTGAACAATCTGATCAATCTGGAGCTGCGCTGTTTCGAAACTCACTCCATGCCCAAAATTATCATCCATATCTATTATCATGGTTTTTTCTCTTACAAATGCTTTTAGAACCGTGGGCTTTACGGGGAATGAGTCAATAAAATTTTTGTTGTGAATAAACGATGGGCCAGATATTAATTGCATAAATATCTGTTGCAGAGAAACATCGCCAGAATTTTTTCTGCTGACAGATCTGAGCTCTAACTTTCTCCCTTTTTCTTCATAAAAAAACAACTTGTATTCGCGCGGAAGATCTATTTTTTCAACGTCGGCAATTTGCTCCGGTTGTGGACTGACTTCTTCCGGAGTTACCGGAGTCCATTGTTCATCTTGAATATCTTTGGCATTTTTTTCTGATGCGCTCTTCCCGGAAATGGAAAAACTTTTAAGATAGTTTTCTATCTTCATTTTCCAGCGCGTTCTCTCTTTGTAACTTTCCGGAGAAATATCACTCGATTCAACAGGATTATACCGGTAATCGGGCGCCCCGCTACTGGTAAGTCTGTCAATAGCAAAGAAACCCCATCCAATTACTCCAAGTGTAAAGAGGAGCGGAACAAGACTGGCATTATTTTTCTTTTTTTTTATACGAGATTTTGCCTGCATTCATGTATATTATCGGTCTACAGGTTAAAAAATCTTGACTCTGATTTGGAAATCTTACTCAAATTCAATACCGAAAGGAAGGGATGTGTTCTTTATGGTGTTCATTAAACCTTTTTGGCGAATTTCGTAAAGAAAAAACAGGGTCTTTTCATTATTCCATTCAAGCAATATTCTTCCGGGAAAAAAATTTTTATAGAGTTTCATTAGCATATCAATATGGGTATCATTCCATTGGGCGTGCACCTGCTGTATATTGCTGATTCTCAGAGTATAGTTTTTGGGTGCGCTTAATACATCAATCTGGGTTTTATTCATTGAGGCAGAAGCCCCTTTTGCAGAAATGAAGGTTCCCGGTTTAAAAAGATAATCGTGGATATTCATATCATACGCAATTTTATATCCTGCCAGATTGGTTGCAATAATCTTCCGGCAATTTTCCAGCAAAAGCTTGCGTTCTTCTGCAATAATCGAATCAGGGAGTATATTTATATTGCATACGATCTGAAAGGAATCACCGCTGGAAAACCCTGTATATATTTTCTGGATTTTGTTTTTAGAGCGCGTATCTTGCAGAGGTGTACAACCCGACAAAAGCAATAAAACAAAAATATAAAATAAAGGTTTCACATCTTATGAATTTACCTGCATACTGTCGAGAAAGGCTTTATTGTTTTTTGTTCCTTTCATTTTATCCAGTAAAATTTCCATACTTTCAATGGGAGAAAGAGGAGATAATACCTTTCTCAATATCCATATTCGATTCAAGTCTTCTGGTTCTAATAGCAGCTCTTCTTTTCGCGTGGCAGACCGATTGATATCAATGGAAGGAAAAACCCTGCGTTCAGATATTTTACGATCAAGCTGGATTTCCATGTTGCCTGTGCCTTTAAACTCCTCAAAAATAACTTCATCCATTTTGGAGCCCGTATCGACAAGAGCAGTTGCAATAATTGTAAGACTTCCACCCTCTTCAATATTTCTGGCAGCTCCAAAAAACCGCTTGGGCTTATGCAAAGCATTTGAATCCACCCCTCCAGAAAGCACCTTCCCGGAAGAAGGAATAACCTGATTATATGCCCGGGCAAGGCGGGTTATGGAGTCTAACAGAATAACCACATCTTTCTTATGTTCCACAAGACGTTTGGCTTTTTCAATAACCATTTCAGCAACCTGAACATGCCTTGAAGCTGGCTCATCAAATGTGGAAGAAATGACTTCTCCTTTAACGCTGCGCGCCATATCCGTTACTTCTTCCGGACGTTCATCAATCAACAATACAATAAGTGATATTTCCGGATGATTTACAGATATTGCATTGGCGATATCCTGCATTAACGTCGTTTTTCCGGTTCTTGGAGGAGCCACAATCAGCCCGCGCTGTCCTTTGCCTATGGGCGTCACAAGATCCAGTACCCGCGACGAAAGCTTGTCGGGAGTGGTTTCCAGCCGGATTTTCTTATTCGGATACAATGGCGTCAGGTTGTCAAAATGAATTCTTCTGTGGGCTTCATGCACCGCCTGATTGTTGATAAGCTCAATCCGTAAAATAGCAAAAAATCGTTCGCTGTCTTTTGGAGAACGAATCTGGCCATAAACCGTATCTCCCTTGCGCAAATTAAACATTCTAATCTGGGAAGGGCTTACATAAATATCATCCGGTCCGGCAAGGTAATTGTAGTCGGCAGAACGTAAAAAACCATACCCATCAGGCAATATTTCGAGGGTACCCTCGCCAAACACCTGTCCGTTGCTTTGGGATTGAGCCTGTAAAATTGCAAAAATCAATGCAGGCTTTTTTAAATCTCCTGGATTCTCAATTTGTAATTTTTCAGCCAATAACAAAAGATCGCTCATTGATTTTTGTTTCATCTGACTGATTTCGAGTTTTATGCCCGGTATGATTTGTTCTGAATCCTTTTTTTCATTGGGTTCGACTGGCGTATTTGTCGTCTCAGTTGTTTTTTCAGTCGCTTCTTGCGTAGACTGGCCTTTTTTTCTTGAGTTTGTGGTTTGCTCCATGTTATAATCCTGTGGTAAGTTGTTTTACTTAAAATAAGTCCGTGAAATATTAAAATTTCTAATTTAATGTGTTATGATATGTATATTATAAACTTGTATGGAAAAAAGGGGTTGTCTAAAAAGAAATTCCTTTTTAGACAACCCTCTTTGAATATTATTTTATATTGTCTGCGGGGGAATTTGTATTGTCCGAAGAAGGTTCTGGCTTTGTTTCTTCGGTATTCATTCGCGGACGTTCAATACTTTTTTCTTTATCGCTTTCGTTTTTAATCTCAGCGTCTTTTTTAGGCTGCATCGCCGGCTTGGTTAAATCGCCGGTGACCGGGGGAATGTCAAAAATCTGACCAGGATAAATTAAATCCGGATTTTTAATCTGACTTTTGTTAGCCTTATATATTCGCGTCCATTTAAAAGGATCGCCGTAAATGGTTTTATACTCGGCAATTCTCCATAAACAATCGCGTTTCTCTGGTATCAGGCGTACAGTATAGCTTTTCCAACCCTCTGCCATTGCGCCTTGAGGACGGGATTCGGTTTCTGGTTTTGTCTGTGTCAGCACATCTGGCTTCCTGTTTTCCTTAATAAGAACCAAAAGAGCAGGAATTTGATCTTTCACCAGTTTCGCCAGTCTTATGGCTTCTTTGGAATGATCGATAGACTCGCTATATTTTTGTTGTTCCAATGTTTGTCCTGCATTGGTCAAGGACTGCTGGGCTGCACTCAACTGTTCTTCAGTATTCTTTAAAGATTCCTGAGCCTCATCTGATTTGGACAGGTTTTTCTTTAAATTTACATTTTCCAAAGTAGCCTTGAGGTTTACCATATCTTTTTCTGCACTTTCTACTTCACCGCTGGCTTCCAGTTTTTTTCGACTTGCATAATCTTTTTTAGCCAGATCAGCAGCTTCAGTCGCATTTTGCTTCGCCTTAACGATTTCTCCATGAGCATCTTTCAGATATTTATTGGCAAGATACTCGCGGGCTCTTTTAACTGCATTGTGCGCCTCGGTAATTTTATCGGGCGTAGACTCGTTTGCTCCATAACTTTCAGCTTCTTTAATCAAGTCTTCTACTCCAACAAGTTCTCTTTCAAGGTTTTGAGCCTGAGCCTCGGACTGGTTACGGGCTTTGATTGCTTCTTCCCTTGAGTTTTCAAACGACTGAAATGCTTCAAAATGTTTTTGTTCTGTAGTTTTTTGGTCGCCTGTAGCCAATAGCGCCTTTGCATTATTGTAGGTATCTGGAGCAAGTTCCTCGGCAAATGCTCTGTCCGCCTCGCTAATCATTTGCTCGGCTTCCACACGAGTTGCCCTGGCAAGTTCGGGAACTGCAAGATTATAAGCCTCTTGTGCCAGAGTCATTGCCTCTATGGCTTTTGCCTTGGCTTCTTTAAGCTTGTTATTACCGACGAGATCATGCGCTTCAAACAGGGTACTGCGCGCCAATTCATATTTTTCTTTGGCATACATATCTGCTTTTACACTTTCTGCCCGTGCAATCTCATATTTTGCGTTTCCCATTTCTTCTACAGGAATAGGGTCTCCGCAGTAAAAAACAGACATTGAGATGATAATTCCCATCAATAAAACTTTATTATTTCTTTTCGATATAAACATAATACTCCTCAGGTTTTAGAATTTTTTTGTACCATTCTTTTTTGCTAATCGCATGGCAAGCAAAAAAACTAATTTTATCGATTTTCCTTAACAATTCAGTAAAGTTTGAGCACGAAATTGGTATTCCGCCATTTTAAGATTATATTATGGCAATTGCAGGGCAAGTCACCCAATGTTGGGAGCATGGGCATGAACTTCAAATTAGCCTGTTCGAGAAATCATTTTGAGTTCCGGTCCAGACACCAATTGTTAATCGATGTATTTAAATGTA
>JAOUFE010000069.1 GCA_029858425.1 Spirochaetia bacterium
TGTTGAATTTATTAAAGCGATACTCCAATGTCCCCATGGATCTGGCCGATGCCTCTATTTTACTCGCGGCTGAAGAAAAAGGAATTCATGACATTCTTACCTTTGATTCAGATTATCGCATCTATAAACTAAAAAAGGGCAAGGCATTCCATAACCTTCTTCGCGGATACTATTAAAAAGCAAAAGGGGGGGGGCAGAAATGAGTTTCGTTCTTTCCGCAGGTAGCGGTTTGAAACCGCTACTACGGAAATCACCAGCCCCCCTGCCCGACACACGGTTTCGGGCTACCCCCCGGTTTAAAATTTTGTTTGTTTTCAAAAAACCAAAATGTCATGTTGCACCGGGCGGCAAATCGTGGGGTGATTTTAGAGCCATACCCCCTGGGCTTCGATTGGCCAGCGGGAATTATTCCAACCAGTCCAAAGATTATTTAACCACCCATCCGTACAGGGTCCAACCCAAACTTGAATTTCATATTTACCTATACCCATATATCTTCTCATACTTTGAATCGATAACCGGCGCCAGGGCTATGATTAAAATCTGTATTTCATGATAACTCAGATCAAATAGTTGTTGAAGAATATCAAATGGCAGATAAACGGCATTTTCACGACTAACTTCGAGCTTTTCGTGAATTTCCCTTTCTTTTTGATTAATTTTTTCGTTCAGTTCTTCAAGGCGACCGTCCGGTTTTACCTCTTTCTCTTTTTTGCTCAGCAGATATTCGATTTTTGATGATGAGATAAACAAATCACTGTAACTGTTTTTTAGCGTCTCTGGAACTTCTGATCGTTCTTTTTCAAAATGATATTTTAATAACATGTCAAGTTTATCCAGTTCGTCTGACAAGTACTCAAACGAATTTTGGTAAAAAGACATACTTCTACCTTGATCAATCTTTTTGATTGAACTCCCCATGAACATTACCCCTTGTCTCTCACTTGCAATTTATATATTTTTTAATTGCATCTATATACATATATAACATCGTTGTATATTTTGTCGACTACTATATAATTATTTTAATTAAATGTACTATTTTTTAAATAAAAATATGTACCTTATTTCACATAACAGTATAAGTACTCTATTTTTTTGAAAAATTGCATGACGACAAATCTCCTTCCGTATCAAGACTACCCGGAGCGAGTCTCAAAACCAGGAGGAACTTAATGAAGCGCCCGTTTCATAATCAACCACAAAGCGAAGGAGCCCGGCACGGCTCCGCAGCGAGGGCATTTGTGTGGTTCGCGCCGACGTATATATTTTCTGCCCTTCTTTATACTGAAATGAATTTGAACTGTTGTGTCCCCCGCTTATCCCCAGGAACTTTCGCCGTCTTCAAAAAATTCCTTTTTCCAGATTGGGGGCTTGCTTTTTATCTCATCCATAATAAAAAAATTGGCTTCATAGGCTTCCAGTCGATGGGCTGCCGCAGTAATGACCACGACTGCCGGCTGTGAAATTTCGACCTTTCCAAGGCGATGCACGGCAATGGCAATTTTTAGTGGCCAGCGACTTTGGGCGTTCCATAAAATTTCTTCAATGCTTTTTTCGGCCAGTTCCTGCTGAGCCTCATATTCAAGCCGGGCCACTTTTCTGCCCGCATGTGTGTTTCGCGCTTCGCCGGAAAAAATAACCACGGCTCCGGCTTCCGGGTGATGAGCTTCGCGCATCAGTTTTTCAATGTCTATGGGCTCTTCCGTTATATGCTTCAACTTAGCCTCCGCTGGACGGCGGTAAAATATCCACCACATTGCCGTCGGTTATGATTGCGTCGCGGCTCATAAACTCGTGATTTGCGGCAAAGCGGCACTGGTCAAGCAATGACCGGCTTTCCGGATTTCTGGCGATCAATGCTGTTTGAATATCTGAAATTTTTGATCCGGCTTCCACGGATAGCTCGATGGAATCTGGAAAATAATCTTTCAGCGCCGCGTACATATTTACAATAACATTCATTTATCCCCCAATTTGTCTCATGGAGAGGCTGGAACCGGTAAAGGTATTTTTTTGCTTTAACGACATTGCTTGCGCCAGAATGTCAGGATACCTGGACGCATCTTTCCCGCATAAATTAATGGATTCGACATTGCTCAGGCATCCGTATATATTCCCAAGGTGATCCAGTCTCAATCTGTCGCAATCACGGCAAAACGGATCGCTGTGATTGGCGATTACGCCAAAAACCTGCTGTTGAAAAATTTTATAGTATTTTGAAGTCGAAGCGTATTTTCTGGGCATTTCCTCAAAATTGTACTTTTGGAAAATAATACCCAGAATTTCCGTTTCGGACAAAAAGTGTTTCTTGTGAAAATCTGTTTCTACTCCCATGCGCATCAGCTCCAAAAAACGAATGATGATGTTGTTTGTCAGAGCAAAATCCAGAAGCGGCATTATCTGATTTTCATTTATCCCTTTCATTATAATGGAATTTATTTTTACGCCAAAACCTTTTTCTATGGCCATTTGAATACAGGAAACCACTTCGACCGCGCCGGATTTCCCGGTGATTTTTCGATAGACTTTTTCGTCAAGACTGTCCAGTGAAATATTGATATTCTTCAACCCCGCCAGCTTTAGTTCATCCAGCATGGGCTCCAGAAAAATGGCATTGGTCGTTAGATTGATTTCCGGAATTTCCAACTCTTGTAGTCGCCCGACAAATTCCGGGAGCCGCTTTTGTAGTGCAGGCTCGCCGCCAGTAATGCGAACCGACGAGAAGCCGAGGCTTTGGTGAAGATTTGCAATGATGGGGATGAGATGAAAGGCGTTGGCTGCTTCTGTCCGGGCAAGCGTATTTCCGGAGTCGCAATACAGACATTTTAAATTGCATTCCGGTGTAATGCTAACCCGCAATTTTTTAAATGTTCTGTTCTCCGTTAAATCCTGGTCACACGTTATTGCAGAATTATTGAGGGTCATTTTCTGAAATGTTGTCTCTAATGTTGACGGCGTAACAGGCTGCATTACAGTAAACTCCACGGCAAAAATTCAACGATATCATTTTTTTTTAATGTCTGGCTCCCGGCTGAATGAAAAGCCAGCCCGTCGGAACCAAACGCTGCGCCGGTATCGCCGCTGCCATGAAATTTCACAGCCTCTATTGCGCTCACCGCATTTTCCGGCGATTGCGTGATCCTCGCCGGAAAATATTCCGGACGTTGCCCCTTGAGGATTTTTTCGTGTTGCATCGGAAGCGCCAATTTTACCGGAGCCCGGGCATAAAATATTTTGCATAACCACGGTTCCATGAAGACTTTATACGAAACAAGAGTGGACAGGGGATTTCCGGGCAGCGCAAAAACCACGGTTCCCTGAGACCCTTTTCTTCCAAACCAGAGCGGCTTTCCTGGCTTGATGTTTACATTGTGAAAAATCTGCCTCACTCCCAGTTCCTTCAGGATGTGCGGAACAAAGTCGGCGTCTCCCATGGATACTCCGCCTGAAACAATTAAAATGTCGCTTTGTAATCCGGCCTCAATCGACGTTTTTAATTCATTGCGGTTATCCGGAACTATGCAATAATTTGAAGGAGAAATATTAAATTTTTGAAGCTCGTACAACAAACCAAAATAATTGCTGTCGCGAATTTGACAGGAACCCGGAACATGGTCTATCGGAACAAGTTCGTCTCCCGTGGAAATGATGGAAACACTCGGGGGTTCAAATACGGGAATGGACGCAATACCGGCGGCGGCCAAAGAGTGAACCGAACGTTGATTTATTTTAGAGCCTTTGGGCGCGATTACAGAATCTTTTTTGGCGCTTTCCCCGCGAGCCGCCATATTCATACCGGAAAAATATTTTTGATCGGGAATCTGAACAGTATTGCCGTGTACAACGCCATCTTCAACTTTTAAAAGAACATCGAGACCGTCAGGCAATGCGGCGCCGGTCATAATTTTCACACATTGCCCTGATGCAGCCCTGAAATTGCTTTCCTGACCGGCGAATAGTTCGGATTTGATTTCAAAAGATCTTATTCCAGATTGAATGTCGCCAAAGCCCATGGCAAAACCGTCTACTGCGGCGCGGTGAAAAGGAGGGTAGTCTCTATCTGCTCTGATATCTTCGGCCAGAAAATAATTTCTGGCACAATGAATTTCTTTATATACTTTCTGGCGGCTGCAGTTTTCTGTCAATACGGCTGACAGCGCCTCATTAATATTTATCATAATATCCCTTTGCAATACGGCAGGTTTACACGTTTCCCTGTAAACCGTAGCGTTCTGAATACCATTGCCGGATCGCCCACTTTAGGTACTTCAGAATTCGAGAATATATCATTATTTTCCAATATACTTGTGAAGTAAACATTTTTTTGCGTCCGGGCACGCGCATTACTGCATTCTGACGAGCTTTTTACCTGCGTGAGTTTGGGAGCGAAAAATTTCTTGTAACAATGATTGTCAAAGATATTGTGAGCATGGACATGAACCTGAATAATCAGATCAAAATGTAGTAAAATGCGTGGTTTTGGGGCGCTTCGCGCCCCAAAACCACGCCAGTCTAAATCATTCTGACTGAATATTGAGTTCATGCCGAAGCCTGGATATTGTCTCAAAATTCAGGGGATATCTCCAAACTTTGAATTTTACACAGATCCATTTTCCTGTGTCGTCAATACTGGTTTGGGAAAGGCCGAAATAATGCACGCGATAGAACTATTATACTTTCTGAACAGGGTGGATAAAACCATTTATGAACACATTTTGATATACGCCGATCCTCCCTGGTTGAGAAGCATTTGTGAATTTATCGTTCATAAAAATAATTTATATCCCTTTTTAATCATTTTTTTTGTGTACTCCATTTTTAGAAATCCCAAAAAAGGTTTTATCCTTTTGGCAACCACTCTGATACTTCTTGGGCTCAGCGACGCAACCGCCTCATTCATCAAAAACCTTGTTGAAAGACACCGCCCCATTTATCAAATGGGGATATATATTGCCGAGGGAGGATATTCATTCCCTTCCGCCCATGCCGTGAACTCCATGGCCTTTGCCGTATTTTATTCCTGGAAATTTCCCAAAGCCTCACCCTTGCTGTACAGCCTCGCTATTGTCATCGGGATATCCAGAATGCTGGCGACCTATCATTTTCCGGGGGATATTATGGGCGGATGGATTGCCGGGTTCCTGGTGGGCTATTTGTATGTGCTCGTCTGGCGCAATGCCGAAGAGCGTTTTGCTAAAAAAATTTCTCATCAGGGTACGGCGGAGTCAGGGCAAAAAATCAGCTTTTAAGTGCGCATTGGACAAATGCCCACGCTGCGGAGCCGTTCCGGGCTCCTCCGCTTGTGGTGGTAGGGTTTATCACAGGCAAAGGCTCTAAACGCTTTTAACAGAAAATCCTGTAAAGCGATGAAAAATATGCTTTCCTGTTTTGGTACTCCTGGAAGGAACCGCTACTCCGAAACTCGCACCTTAATAACAGCTTTTTTTACTTGTTCCGAATGATGAATTTGAAGACCCGGCATATGAAGATCGGTTGAAAAAAATACAGCGAACATTCCTTCAGACAAGCAAAAAAAATCAGCCATTCCCTCAAAAAATTGTATATCTTTTTTGTTGTCGTAGTCGGTATGAGGCTTGTACGTTCCGCGGAGGGCATGACCCATTTTTTCTCTGCCCCGAATCATGTATTGGACATCAATATTTTTTTCGTGGGCTTCCAGAAAAGCCTGATTTTCATTTTTCGTGGCATATTCGTTTATTGACAGCGTTATTTTTTCTTGTTCAATTTCGTGCTTCCCTGTTGAAAGCGAATCCAGAGGATTATTTTGAATAAAGCGCAGAGCTTTTTCTATCCCTGAACCCAGACCAAAATACAAATGCGCGTTTTCCAGTTTATCTACAACCATGATTGCCTGTGGTCAAGTTTATTCAGCAACACATTCAGGATACCTCAAATAGCGCATTCTGGACTTCAGGATGTATAGCTTGCGCCTTGCTTTATCAAGTGTGTTAATGATTCTTCGAGCATCTTTCGACTTTTTGTCCCGCTTATTCCGCCGGTATACACTATTCCATGAAAACCCAGTCCTATGAGTAAATTCCCGTTTGATTTTTTACGAATATGATGAATTCGAGCGTAAAATCTTAATCCGGCCATGTATTTAAATAAAAGGTCAAAAGTCATATCGGTTCGTTGCAGCAAATAACCCTGAAATTCCTTATCTTCGACTTCAAGCAGAGCGCCGCTTGGTGAAATATTCAAAATAATCTGCCTGTTGTTCAGGATTATGGTATTGGAATCCTTGATCCGCTCAACAATTTTAGTCTCTTCGGCTTCCAGTTTTTGGTAATCTTCAAGTCCAAGAATTTTATCAGAGCTCTTTAAAAGCATATATCCAATCGGAAAAATCTCGCCTTTGATATTTGTATACAATATTGGACGAATCAACCAGCTCTGGACTCCCTTGTTTACCAGATCAGTTTTAAAGCTTTTGTAGTTATCGCCAAGCGCTTCTTTGGCCGACATGGTACCAAGCTCTTCTGTAAATTCTGTTTCTGAATCTATTGTCAGAGAAGTAATAAATACACCTTTGCCAAACTTTTTGATTATTTTTTTTTCGGGAGTATCATTCTGGGGATCCATGTCAAATATTTTTATAAATGGGTATAATGGAGACAATGTTCTTTCTGCATCCTTAAAAAGTACTTTGTTGGAAACAGAAAAACTCATTGGATTAAAATCAATTTTGTTTTTGGAGATATAAAAATGGTGTCCAAATACCTCATGTTCTGCAACTCCAAGTCTTTTTTCAGCCCGTGGTTTGTTGGAGATTATGGCTTCTTTGATGCTTACAATATACTCACTACCCTCTGTTTTTAGAACGGTACAACTTAATTCCATATGACGTTTATAGGTTAAATAAACAGAAACTTCCGCACCGGGAGTATACGGCCTTTTTAGAATCAATGTATACTGGTTATCTTTGCCTACCGGTTCGAGGGATACCTCAACCGACGGAATTGTATGTTTAATGTAAAGAGGTTTTCCGAGAATATATTCTTTTATTAAATACGCAATCTTTGCCTGCTCATTAACAATGGAGTTTTCGCGGGCATCTTCCCGAATCACTTCGACTTTTTCATAATTGTCCTGTTCAGAATTTTTTTCTTCTTTTTCTGCACTCATATGACTACGCTCGCCGCCTGATATCTGTTATCGACATTTGCTTCCTTATAGATTAGACGATTGAAAATAATTGAAAACCGGCCATATTTTCAATTTTTTTCTGAATTTGAATAGCGACGTTATTGCCGCTTACGCGCCCCTGATACCGTCCAGACTACCGAATTGGAATTTTGGAATGAAACTCCTAAATAGTAAAGTTATTTTTTTCTTAATACTTCAATAACTTCTTTTTGAATACTGCCATTACTTGCTGCAGTTTCCCTGAAAAAAATATCAAATGGGGTTCCGTCAAATTTTGTAATTTGTCCGCCGGCTTCTTCGAGGATAATACTTGCACCTGCCACATCCCAGGGCTGCAAACCCTCCTCATAGTAGGCATCGAGCCGCCCGCAGGCTACATAGGAAAGATCCAGGGCTGCCGATCCGGTTCTCCGCACATCATGTACAATATGCAAAAAATTTCCAAGCCGCTCAAGCAAATGATCCATTTTTTCGCGTCGGTAATATGGAAAGCCGGTGCCTATTAGAGCTTTATCGAGTGTTTTGATGGTACTAACCTCGATTCGCTCATTGTTTAGATATGCGCCGCCATTTTGATACGCCTTGAAAGTTTCTTTCAACATGGGAGCAAAAACCAGGCCGGCAACAGGTTTTTTTTGTGAATTGACGAGTCCCACAGAAATACAAAAAAACGGAAAGCCGTGGGCAAAACTTGTGGTACCATCCAGGGGGTCGATAACCCAGGCATATCCGGATGAGCCTTCTTTTTTATACCCTTCCTCGGCAAGAATAGAATCTTGCGGGAACATATTATTTAATGCATTGCAAATAAATATTTCGGATTGGCGGTCAGCTTCTGTTACAAGGTCGATTTTATCTTTGTACTCAATTTTTTTATCCGTATTTTGATAACTCATAATCATGGAGCCCGCTTCCATGATTACTGGTTCCAATTGCGCCAGAATTTGATTATAGTCCATATACGACGCTAAAAGAAATCAGGATACTTTGAACAGATTAAATTCCTTTGGAAAATCTAACGGTACTTTCGGCTGTTTTTTTTCGGTATTCATCAAATATTTTTGCAATATGTCGCACAATGTACCGCCCCTGAGGCATAATTTCAACGGCATCACGGGAAATATTTAACAGATGATTGTCTTGAAAATCCTGAAGAGATTGAATCTCGTTGGCAAATTTTTCTTTAAAGTTAATTTTCCATTTTTCTTCACACTCGTTTATATCAAGATAAAGATTGTTCATAATGGATTGAATAATATAATTTCGGATATGATCTTCAGGAAGAAGTTGAATTCCTTTTTCAAAAAAATCTTTTTTTTCGCGTACCGATCTTTCATAGACTCGAAGCTTTACATGATTTTGAACATATACGCCCTGAACATAAGAAATAGCGCTTGGGCCAAAAGCAAGCTGATCGAGATCTGAAAGAGTAGTATATCCCATAAAGTTCCGGTGCAAACTTCGGTTTTTCAACGCCTGGCTCATCGGATCGCTTTCGAGGGCAAAATGATCCAAACCAATACTGGCGTATCCAGCCGCGTTTAGCTGTGATTCTGCCGCAAGATAAATTTTCAGCTTTTCCGACGCATCCGGCATGGATTCTGCTGGCATATTTGCCTGATGTTTTTTAATCCAGGGAATATGCGCATAACTAAACATGGCCATTCTGTCCGGTTTGTATTTCTTGATCCAGTCAATGTTTGCCTGAAAAGACTGTACGGATTGATACGGAAGTCCATAAATAAAGTCTACATTTACCGAAGAAAAATTTAATTGTCTTGAAACATCCATGAGTCTTTCTATGTGTCCAATATTTTGTATGCGGTTAATTGCCTTTTGCGTTTTTTCATTGACATCCTGGATTCCAAAACTTACGCGATTAAAACCCAGATGACGCAAACTGGTCAGGTAATTTTCATCCATTACCATCGGATCAAGTTCAACGCTTAATTCTATATTGTTGGCAAAGATAAAATGGTCGCGCAAAAAACCCATGAGTTTTTCCCAATCGGAAATCCTTAAAAAATTGGGCGTGCCGCCGCCGAAATGCAGCTGGCTTATTTGCGGCTTGAAAGGAATAAAGCTTGATTTAAAGCGAATTTCTTCAAAAAGATCATTGAGTAAAACATCAATCATATCTTTTCGACGGCTGATAATAACATTGCATCCGCAGTAAAAACACCGATTTTCACAAAATGGAATATGTACGTATAATCCGGACGTACTGTTAGAATCCATTTTTGACAGGGCGCTAAAATAATCATCTGGATTAAAACTGCCGGAAAATTCCACGGCGGTGGGATACGATGTATATCTTGGAACAGGAGAGTTGTATTTTTCAATTAAACTTTCTACCATGGAACTCGTAATAGAATTCGCATTTCTCTCCGTATGATTCATATGCAAAGGACGCGAATTCTACCGCGCCTGTCAAACGCGATTAAGGATTGTGTCAGGAAATTGTCGTTATTATTGCCGCAACGGGAGATTGGAGCGATTTGGTCACGGTTGGCAATACCGGCGGAGCAGGTAGCTGCAATAATACGGCAGACTGGACGATGTTTAACTCCATCGCCTCTTCTAACATCGAGGCATGCACGAACTATTCTCCCATTTATTGTTTTGAGGCTCCCTGAATTACCCGGCTTGTAATTCGTCTTTTAGATTCATGATAAACCAGGCCAACTTTTGCAGCTTGCCACGACGATTGTTGCGCTGCCATAACTATAATTAATCTAAATTTAGCAAATATATACTTTTTATTTGCCGATTCTAAAATAATCATGTAAACTTGGGATTATATATTTAATATAAAAAAACCCCCGCAATTAAGGGCATTTTAAAGGGAATTATGAATAGAAAATATTTTCTACCGCTGTTTTTGATTTTTTTTTCCGGAACTGCATTGGTTTTGTTTTCGGCTGAGAAAGGAAATATTACAATCGTTTCCCCTGCAAACAAGTATGTTGTGAATTCAAATATGGAAACGCTGATTGTTTATACAGCAAATCCTGGAAAAAGAGGCGATCATTTACGTCTTGTAACAGATGGCAATGATACGGCCATTCTGAATGAAATGAAGGGCATCGCAGAGGTCGGTTCCTTGTCAGCAGGAGTCCATAAAGTATGTCTTGTCATCGATACAAAACCAGGTATGTCTACAGGCGTGGAAAATTGCGTTGAAGTTATTGTACATTGATATTATTGCATAATGACAGGATAAGTATTTAAAAAGTTATTATTTGTTCTTTCCTCCTCTGCTTTCTCTCCCCGGACAGGCAGAAATGCCTGTCTTTTTTCACTTTCAGCTCCTCCTGTGAATTTTTGGCGGACATTTTATGTCCGCCCTTTTTTATTATTGAAATCGGCGTCTGGAAATATTATCGGGCGTTATGTGCATCACTTAATGGAGTTACCCATAAATCATGGAGACTGCATCGTGCAAATGCTTTTGCCCCTTTTGGAATGAAAGGAATATTAAATCGGGCTTCCCAGTAATCTGCCGCCGGATTAAAGCGCTTTACAATAATATCATTTCCGTCTTTATCCATCAGTCCAATTTTTTCTATATAATGATCAGGTTCATGTTTTATTGGGAAGTTTACGCGAATAATAATGTTTTCCATCGCGCTGTTGTCGATGGTAACGCGTGGATAGTGCTGGTCTTCAAGCCCAACCCATTCTCCTGGGTCATTCCTGGAATATTCTTTCAAGGGAATCCGGGGTTTATCTGTCTGGAAACGTTCGGAAGAACTTCCTTTACAGTTAAAGGTAATAGCCGCACTTATGATAAACACGGCTATTTTTAATTTTTTTTTCCACATATTAGTTATTGGTATTTCGATATATCTTCAACGGATTTATTCCATCGCCGGCATTAACTACCACATAGTCGGTTCCAGCGTCATTTGCGGTAATTCCGTCAAATATTCTGTTGACGGAAGCTCCGGAGCCAAAGCCAAACTCCATGGACGGGTCTGTACAGGCATTTCCTGCTGCGCAAACCGCCTCAAAATCACTTTCCAGGGCTGGATATGCATTGACGCCAAGAGTGCTATAATTGGCAAACAGGGTTTTATCTTTGGTTCTCCAAATATTGGCTCCGTAGGAGGCATTGTCAAATCCAATATACAATCGATTTCCGTTGGCGACAAGCAGAGTAATTTCTGTATTTGTCAGCGTTAGATTGGTTTGATTGCTACCGCCGCTCCAGGAAGCTCCCGCCATGATAGTTTTTCCTGTTGATCCGTATTCCGCCACGAGTTTCCAGGCAGAGCCGCCATAGCTACCGTTGGTTCCGGCTGTCCATGTACCGCTGATACTTTGACATGCCGTTTGATCCGTGTATAACGAATTTAATTTGGGAACTGCAAGGGTAAATATTTTTCCGGCGCCAGTAGACGGCCATGTTGTGGTAGTTGTTAACAAGTTGTTATCGGCAACTGTGGCTGTTACGCCCGGAGAATTGCTGTTGGCCGTCCATGTTGCAGTCATTGTGAGATACGCAGATCCTGAAACACTCGCGGTTTGAGCTGATAACGTAGCAGGCCATGTTCCAGTAATTGTCATTGCCGTAGCGCTGGTGATACCTGCGATTGTACGTGTTGTGCCTCCAATCGTAATCGATGTGCCCACAATAGCCTGATCCTGAAATCTCGTTGCCGCCCCGCCAGTACCTCCGACAACAGTATTTGAACCCGCTGTAACAGAAACGGTTCCGACAAGAGTTCCACTTCCCATGGTAGCAACCGTTCTTGCCACACCGCCAACGGTTATCGTTGAACCTGTTGCAACTTCAAGAGGAAAGTTTGTTCCAACTCCCGTTAGTAATGTGCTGCCTGTTCTTTTCATTACCGCTCCGCTTAATGTGCCCCCGCCGATTAGGGCAATGGTTTGGGTGCTTCCATTTGAAATAATGCTATCGCCAGCCACAAGTTCTGTTCCGAAGGATGTTCCGCTTCCCCAAACAAATGCGCTTCCGCTTGTCATGGAAATGGTTCCGCTTAGACTGGAAGTAGAACATGTCCCTGTAAATTTGGGTAATCTCCATAATTGTGGCACTTCAGAACCGGCAGCGCACGTTTTTCGCCCGTTAGATACAAAGTTGCCAAGGGCGACTGTATAAGGCGTATTTGAAGCACAGGCATTTCGAATCATATAAAGATCGCCATTGAAGGTTCTCATTTTTGGCACAGCCTTGATTGCCGGTCTTATCGTATTGATTGGTTGCAATTGATCCCAATCTCCGCCTGGAGCGGCGTTATCAGGAAGAGGAATAGACATGAAAGAAAGCCATTTGCCCGATGTGGGGGTCACATCTTCAAATTTTGTGTCACAATTTGCTGCTGATGTACACGCTGGTGGAGGCGTAATATCTGAATAGGCCTGAGTGGTTCTCAAAACGCCGCCATCTGAAAAAGTCGCCGCTGTTCGCGTTGCCCCGGAAAGGCACGTTGTATCTGCTGCGCCATTTACAGAACAGGAACCCCCATTGGCAATATAAAGCGCTGAAAAATTTGTTCCGCCGCTGCCATCATTATCATATTCATACATAGAATCTATCGAAATAAGACCATTTGCCGCAGGTTGCTGACCATTGTTTATCGATCCGCCTTCGCCAATCCTGTTTAGGAAATTACCAGCCAAATCAACCCTGGTAAGTCCATCTGGCGTAAACCTGTTCCAGCGTACCGCCATAGTACCCGCCTGATGTTGGGAAGCCTGATACACCCATCCCTTAAAAACCCTGGCGTTCATGGCTCTATATGTTCTGCTTGCAGCATTGGATAAACCAGTTACATGAGTAAAAATAAATGGAGATACTTTATTGGTAGTATTCCAGTTAGACTGATAGCCTGTTGTGGTGGCTGTAGTGTTATAGCCCAGTACAAATAAATATTCCGTACCGCCTGCGTTGACACAAGCAACGCCGGTCAGACTGCTGTCTACAAACGGCGATCCAGAAGTATAGCACGCGCCGTATAGATAGTCTATGCCCGCTAAATAGTTATTACCGGTTGAGCAATTACCCGCAGCGCAATCCTCAAATATTCCAAGTAATGGAGGAGGATTTGTCGTCGCATTTCCGCGAAATGGCTGAAACCCTGCCGCTACACTATCTGAGTCAAGTGTAATCGAAGTCGCGTTAGTCATATTGATATTGGTTTCAAATAAACCGGAATCTGTGTTATTCGGTCCAACCAGCAATTTGCCGTTGTAAACCAGCACCTGTCCTGACAAAGTTACCGCATCATTAAATGGGTCTGTATAAACCGGTCCGCTGCTTATGGTAAGCGGTAAATTAAAGTCAATTGAAGCCCTGTCATTTGGATTTGCCTGCAGGCAGCCCGGATCTGTACTGGGCTTAATACAATTTCCAGAAGATGCGCCAACCACGGTATACGCTCCTCCGGCAGGAATCGGAGACGCTTTAAAGTAAACCACCGAGTCGCTGCCAGTTACATAGTTTATTGTATTGTTTGGAGAACATACGGCATCATCAGATGGAGTACATAATGTTACTGTATTCATTCCCGAAGGGAACGTCCAGTTGGCCATATTGTCTACAGCATTTGCCCCGCCTCCAAAAATTAGAGGTTTTGAAAATGTCACGCTAAATACTTCAAATGCAGTTGAAACCCCGGCAACTTTGGTGCCGCTGAGTATTTTTAAATTTTCCTGACCTATAAAAGTGCCTGTTTTGGCCGTAGGTGAAATTACGTTTCCTGCGGGCGCAGTAATATCGGTTACGTTATTTACCGTAACTGTGTACAAGACAGATGCAGTCTGGCCTGTTGTTGACGTTAATCGAACTTTGGTATTCGACAATTGGGTCACGCTGAGCGTTCCCAGAGTCGGCGAAATTGTATAATTAGCTGCATTTAGAGCCCCCGAAGCTGAAACATCCATCAATACATATTCAGAGAAAATAATATCTACCTGGGTTGCCGTCAGCGTTGCAACAGATTGGACTTCGGGCATCGTATCTCCTGTAAAATTTGACGTATTGTTTGGGCTGTTGCAGGTCAATCCGCCGGTTACGGCAGAAACCATGCCGCTTGTCACCGTTACCTGATAACCATTGGCCGTATTACTAAGCTGGCTCGATGTTGTAAGTCGCACTTTTGTC
>JAOUFE010000070.1 GCA_029858425.1 Spirochaetia bacterium
TAAACTCCGATAGCATATATGGCCGAAAAAATTCCGTTGATACTCAAAAGAACTTTATAAATCTCAATCCATCAACAGAGACTCGCAATTCCGCATAACTACAATTATGTGTATTGCGGTTTGATATGCAGAAAAATCATATTTTTTATGGGAAATAATATAAAAAAATTGAGTTAGGGCGAAAAAAAAGGGGGGATAACTGTATAATATAGAAGTTAATGCGTGTAGATGATAAAAGAGAGAAAAACCGTATGGCGCAATATCCTGTTTTGAAGGAGTTAGTGCGAATGTACCCTCGAACGCACCCATTATACATTAGCAACAGGCAAATCGACAATTTTCTCATCAAACGCTCGTTCATTCTTCCGGTTCAAATTCAGGAACTCATCGGCTATTACCAATCTCTTGGAGCGACGCGCAGGTCTTTACACACATGGGCGCAAAAAATCAAATCCGGACAATATCAGATTACGCTTCCCCACATTGAAAAATTGCTAGAAGATCTTCGATTGCAAAACTATTCCCCCAAAACTATCAAGGCGTATACTTCGGCATTGAAAAATTTAAACCTCTGGCTTGTTTATAACTATGGCAAGTCTCTGGAGCAAATGGACGAAATAATGGGGAGAAACTATTTCTTGTATCTTTACAATAAACAAAGATCCATGTCATTAATCAAAATACACCGATTTGCCATATATTATTATTTTAACCGGATTTTGCAAAAAAAAATCGACCTTGCGTTTATCGAAAAAACACGCACATCAACGCATTTGCCTACCGTACTTACCCGCCAGGAAATTGTCTCTATTTTAACCTCCTTAACAAATCTTAAACACAAACTGATTATTGCTTTGATGTACTCCGGAGGACTGAGGATATCCGAAGTTGTTTCGCTTCGAAAAAAAGATTTTGACCTTGAAAATCTAACCATCCATATTCGAAACGCCAAGGGACGAAAAGACCGCCTTACGGTATTTTCCCGGCGATTGGTCAATGATCTCCGGCAAATTTTTTTAAACAAAGATCTGAATAGCTATGTTTTTACTTCTTCTGCGGATCCCTCCGGCGAAAAAATGCTATCGATTCGAACCGTACAAAAAATTTTTGAGCATGCCCTCTCTAAAAGCGGAATCGGTAAAAAAGCGACCCCACATGATCTTCGCCACAGCTTTGCCACTCATCTTCTTGAGAATGGAACCGACCTGCGATACATCCAAAAGCTTCTGGGTCACAAAAATGTCTCTACCACGACCATCTACACCAGGGTTACATCTCCCCAATTAAAGGGAATCAAAAGTCCCCTGTAAAACGCTTGAGTCCGGACGGTTCCGATTTTACTAAAGCAACCGTTCCCGTGCTTTTTTTAAATCGGCTATCATCATGGCATATTGCGGACTGTTTTTCCCCCCATTCCTTAAAACATAGCTTGGATGAAATGTCGGTAACAACGGTATATCTTTAAAGACAGACCATTTTCCCCGCAAAGTTGTAATTCCCTCATTAGTATTTAGCAGAGCCTTCGTTGAACTTGAACCGATAGCGACGATGACATCCGGCTTTACAATTTTCAACTGTTCCATAAGAATCGGCATGCAGGATGCTATTTCCTCCGGCGCGGGAGGCCTGTCCTTTATCATTTCCTGGTTTATCGTCGGACGGCACTTTAATATATTTGTTATGTAGTAGTCTTTTCTTTGCAAGCGAAAAACATCAAGTATCATTTCTGAAAGCAATTGTCCCGATCTTCCCACAAATGGTCTGCCCTGTAAATCCTCTTCTTTTCCGGGAGCCTCGCCTGCAAAAACAATTCTCGAATCCGGATTCCCGTCGCCAAATACCAGCGTTGAACGGCTTGCGCTTAACGGACATCTCTGACAGGATTTTATTTGCGAAAATAAAAAATCCAGTTTTTCTTTGTTCGACGGACTATTCAATTTACTTTATATCAATCTTCTTAAACGTTATTTCAAAGTACTCGTCTTTGCCAACGCTTACTTTAATTTTTTCCGGGAAATACCGATTTTGTGCGTTTTGCACATGACCGCTGCTCTCAAAAATAATTTGATAATAATTTTCCGGAGGACTATAAATCAATGTGGTCAACTTTGAGTTTTTAAAAAACCCCGCCAGTTCATATTCTCTGGCCTTTAGATGGTATATACTTTTATCAACATTTGCCTTTCCCCGTCCGACAAGACCATCGGGCAGATTTCCCGAAAAAAGAGGGATGAGTACCTCCATGGGGATTTCCTGGTTTGAATAAAACACAAAACTCGAATCCTTATATGCGTACTCTTTATCCACATGGTTTACCATGTCTTTAAACAACAACTTTCCGTCTTTTATTTGCATACTGCTCAGCGGCGACTGAAAAATCATATCCCGAATGATCATAAACAATGCCAAATCCTGCGGCGCTTTTCCGTTTTCGACATTAATTTTACCGTTATACGAAAACGTCTTGCCGTTTGCCCGCCCGCTCAAAACAAAGTCGCCCTGCATTTGTTTGTACGCTGAATATGTATTTGCAATATCTTTGTTATTTGTCGGGACTTCTGATTCAATTTGTGCGGATTTACAGCCTGAATTCCAGCCCGCCAGCGCAAAAACAATGACGGCAATTATTTTTTTCATGCTATTTTGCTCCAGCGCCTGAACCAGCTCTGGATAATTTCTGGATCTGCATCTCTATATACTTTTTATCCATGGGCTCTGATGCGTTTATGATATTTTCCAGCGTGGTTTTATAAAAACGCAATGCCTGGTTTGAATTTCCCATTTTCTGATAGGTCTCTGCAATATGATAATCAATTACAGGATCTACTTTTCCTTTTTTTTCGGACATTGTTCTTGCCACAAGCAATTGCCCAAGGCCTTCATCATATTTGGACATTTTAAAATATATCCAGCCAAGGGAATCGAGGTAAGCGTCATTTTCAGGATCGTCTTCCAGCGCCCGCGATACGTACTCCAGGGCATTACCCAGTTCAGTATTTTTTAAAGAATACATATATCCCAAAAAATTCAAATATGTTGGATTGTTGGGTTCCAGGTCAATGGATTTCTTCAGATTCTCTTCCATTTTATCAAATTCGTTGAGTTTGTCGCATACCAGTCCCAGATAAAAATAATAATTTGCAGGAGCTTTTTTTTGCTCCGATTGAATCTCTGAATATTCTACCGCGTTCCGAAAATGCTTTTCAGCCATTTTGTATTCCCGCAAGGGATTTTTTGAGTCTTTGGCATTTTCAAACTCCGCAAGCCCGTTTAGAAAAAAACCTCGTGGATCATCTTTATTGATATCGAGGGTTTCTTTTAAATAGCGCGACAGGTTCATATGGAATTCGCTTCTTTGCCGGAACACAGCCCAGCTTAAATTTAACAGCACTTCATATTTTTTTTGATTCAGTATTTTAATGGCATCTTTTTGATCCCCATCTTTTTTTTGGGAAAGACGATTGTACGTTGAAACCAGATCATTTATTTTTCGCAACGATTCTATGTAGTACGCAACGGACTGTTTTGTATTGCCGAGATTTTCCATCGTAATGGCATGTGTATAATATGCATCAATCCATTCATTTACCAGTTTCTCGACTTCCTGCTTGCTGCCTTTTGGCGCATCTTTTTTCTGGATTATATTTATATCGCCTGCCTTCTTTTGCTCGTCATCAAGTATTTTAAAGACGGTATCCATATATCGAATTGCCACCGGATACGCCCGGATTTTTTGAGCCAGAACAACGACATTGTACGCTTCCAGTTTGATATTTTCCGTTTCTTTGGGATCTATTGTCTTTAACAATCCTATATGCGCGCCAAGTCTGTTTGGATTTCTTATTAAAGCTTTTTGAAAATACACTCTGGCAGCTTCGGGATCTCCGGTCAATAGCTTATCCATGCCCATGTATACGGGATCAGGTCGATTGCTATACTCCATGTACGCATTTAAAAAAGCCCGTGTACGATAATCATCCAGTACAAAGAGCGATTCCACAATGGATTCAATAATCGAAACATTGGAGGGTTCCTTTTCCAGCAGTACCTGCATTACATCCGCCGATTCTGAAAATCGTCCGTTGACTTTCAGCAATTCGCCGTAAATATATGCTGCATTGTAATCCTCCGGATTTATTTCCGTTATTTTTTTATAGTATTCCAGCGCCTTTTCAAAATCCTGGTGATCGTAATAATATCTGGCTATCTGGGTATAGGCCTTGCTTAACAGCCTGTAGTTTGAGCTGCTTTTCAATGTAGCGATAGAGAGTTTTTTATAATAGACCATGCTCATCCGCTTGTTTTTTATTTCGCGGTAAATTTCAGCGAGGGTAAACAAAGCCCGTTCATCGACCGGGTCTAATTCCACAATGGTTTTCAAAGACTTTATGGCTTGATCGTAATTTTTCTCATTAATATATATATCCGCCAGGAAAATCAGGGCTTCCTGGTTTTTTGCATTTAATTTTAAAATGCGCTCAAAATAACCTTTGGCCTTTTCATTTTGCTTCAAATTCAGGTATATTTTTCCGAGGTGCATCAGGGAAACTTCTTCGTCTCCCGCCATTTTGTTGTATTTTTCAAAATATTCAATGGCTTTGTCATAATCATAGCTGTTGTAATAATAAAAAGCGCTGTTTAATACGGACTCCGGCGTCGGGTTTTCTTCAGAGCTTTGCGCAAACAACGTCGGTGTTTTGCCCAATGCCGTTACAAGCGCAAATGCCAAAATAATCATTAATTTGTTTTTTAAAATAGATTTCATGTTACCTGCATTTTCGGCGATTCTGGTTGTTTTAACGATTTATTTTTCCATATGGTGTACTGACAACAAAAAAATCCGGGGGGTGCGGCGGAACCGCGTCCGCCGCAGGGGGGACAAAAACATACCTTGCCGCCTTTTGTCTTTTGATCCCCCTGTTTCAGAATATGGTTGACATCACAGGTTTAATTTTGCGCTTTCATTATATGAGATCTGACCAAATCAAAAAGGGTATTGAACGGGCGCCCCACCGTTCCCTGCTTCGTGCGACCGGGCTGACGGATGAGGATTTTAACAAACCATTTATTGCCATTGCCAACAGCTACATGGATTTTATTCCGGGTCATATTCATCTGGACAAAGTCGGCGAAATGGTAAAGCAATTTGTCCGCGATGCCGGAGGAGTCCCTTTTGTTTTTAATGTGATCGGGGTAGACGATGGCATCGCCATGGGGCACGACGGGATGAAATATTCCCTGGCTTCCCGCGAGGTAATTGCCGACTCTATGGAAATTGTTCTCAATGCCCATTGTTTTGACGGTCTCATTGCCATTCCAAATTGCGACAAAATAGTTCCCGGAATGATTATGGGAGCCCTTCGGGTAAATATCCCCACGGTTTTTGTTTCGGGCGGCCCCATGGAAGCCGGAAAATCTCCTGACGGAAAAATACTGGATCTAATCAGCGTTTTTGAAGGCGTTGGGCGTACAACGAAGGCAAGATGAGCGCCGATGAACTGCAAACCCGCGAAAAATACGCCTGCCCTTCTTGTGGAAGCTGCAGCGGAATGTTTACCGCCAATTCCATGAATTGCCTGAACGAGGCCATTGGCCTGGCGCTTCCCGGTAATGGCAGTCTTTTGGCTACCAGCAAATACCGGATAAATCTTTTTGAAAAAGCCTCGCATCTTGTTGTAGATATGGTAAAAAAACACGAAAAAGAGGGCGAAAATTACCCTTTGCTTCCAAGAAAAATTGTTAATAAAAAATCTCTGGAAAATGCCATGATTCTCGACATGGCCATGGGCGGCTCTACCAACACCCTGCTTCACTCTCTCGCCATAGCCCACGAGGCCGGCGCCGTTGATTTTGACATGAAATTAATTAATGGACTAAATGCCAAAACTCCCAACATTTGCAAAGTCTCTCCATCTTCGGCCTACCATATGGAGGACATTCATTTATCAGGAGGCATCCACACAATTCTTGGCGAAATATTGCGGGGAAAACCTGGTTTGCTCCATGAAAATCAAATGACCGTCACCGGGAAAACAATCTCTCAAAATATTTCCGATTATGATATACGCTCTCAAACCGCCCTGCCGGAGGCTCTGGAAATGGCCTCCATGCTGCCTTCCCGTGTTCCGGGTCAAAAGGGGCTCAGCTTTGAAGGGAAAACTCCTGACCTGAAAAATATTCCGGGGATCGATGTTTACGACTGCATTCGCACCGTTACCGGAGCATATTCCCAGACCGGGGGGTTAAATGTTTTGTATGGAAATCTGGCTCCGGAAGGATGCGTGGTAAAGTCAGCCGGAGTCATTAAAGAAATGCTTCACTTTGAGGGGGAAGCCGTTGTTTTTAATTCCCAGGACGAAGCCATTAAAGGAATTCTGGGAGGCCAGGTAAAAGCCGGTCATGTGGTGGTCATTCGCTATGAAGGACCTCGCGGCGGTCCGGGTATGCAGGAAATGCTTGCTCCGACCTCTTACATCATGGGAAAAGGTCTCGGCGATAAAGTTGCCCTGATTACCGATGGGCGTTTTTCCGGAGGTACGCGGGGAGCCTGCATTGGACATGTTTCCCCCGAAGCTGCTGAAGGCGGCTGCATTGCCCTGATTCAAAACGGCGATAAAATAAAAATTGATATCCCCGAAAATAAAATTCAATTGCTGGTGGACGAAATTAGCCTCAGTCAGCGCAAAAAAACATGGGTGAATTTAAAAAATACTGTTCAGGGCGGGTACTTGAGCCGTTATCAAAAACTGGTTACAAACGCGGCCCGCGGCGCGGTATTTGAATAATCCGGAGGCCTTGTGTTCCGCCAAAGTTCCATGGCTACTCGGTACCCATAATGCGAAATGTCATCGGCATGATAAAATTCCGGTTATTGTCCAAAAGATCTTCGGGAGGCGGTCCAAAGTTCCTGGATTTTATTATGGCATCGAGACAGGCTCTGTCCAGAGATTTAAAACCCATAGACCTCCAGAGTTTTGTTTCTGTTACATTGCCGCTGGAATCTATGGAAAAAACGATTTGCACATCCTGATCCGGGAAAGTCTGATAAGTACTTCTCCCCGGAACAAAGCCCTGTGAATTAAAAGCCGAGTCAAATGTTGGATACGGCATTCCGCCTGGCGGAGACCAGTTGTTGTGAATTTTATCCAGTATGTTTTTAAAATATTTATAATTTTTTTCATATATTGTGGGAATAACCGGCATTCCATTATTATCCCATGAAAAGACAAATTGTTTTTTAAACTCATAATTTCCCGGAATACTGGCCTTTGAATTGTCTTTGGCTATTTCTGGCAGGTTTGCCTTCTGTGTCGTCTGCTCATTCATCGAGCCGTCCTGAAGAGATGTTACAATTTTGACATCAAACTGGTTGCCCAGAGCATCCTGCATCTTTTTTTCTGCTTTTGAAGGATTCTCTGCCGTGTTTTTTTGATTTTCACTTCCGCGAGAAAATCGCATTTCATTGCTCTGCGACATGGATTCAAAACCCTTTAAATCGGTAATTTTTCCCGAAGCCTGGTTGTTTTGATCTCCAATAAAAGCTTTTTTTTGAAGCGACGGCGCATTATTTTCCAGTTCCTGGTCAATAAGCACATGGGTAATCTTCAGTTTTTCATCATGCGTTTCATACTTCCTGTCTGCCGATAAAATGATTTCTTTGTAAACTCCGGTAAAAAAAAACAAGCTTAAAATCAACCACGATGAAAAGCTGAAATAAAGAACCCACGAATATTCTTCCTCGTGAATTCTGACGGGTTTTATGGGTTGGCCTGCCATTTTCCAGCCTTTGCCTGCGCGATCCATTCGTCTATTTTTGATTTTTCTGCGCTGTCCGACTGGAGTGATTTTAATTTTTCCAGATATTCTACCGTCCCCTTGATATTACCAAGTATATAATTTTCTAGCGCCATTTTGTTTATTATTTCCTGATTTTCATTCTCCAGTTTATAAGCTTTCTCCAGAGAGCTTAAAGCCGAGGTGTGGTTGCCAAAGTGCTTGATATCCACATTGGCCAGTTCCAGATAAAGACTCACCGCTTTGGGGTTGGCCTCAAGACCTTTTGCAAGAATATTCCTGGCTTTGGTTTTTTCAAGGGTCTGAATGTAATAAAAAGACAAATCTATATATAGATCAGGAAAGGCGGGCTCTGCGCTTGTGCTTTCCTCAAGCAGTTTTATGGCCTTGTCATAAAGATTCGTCCGGGCATAGGAGCGAGCCAGAGTCAAAATAGCATCCACTTTGTATTCATCGCCTAACTTTGGAATGGAATTCTCGAGAAGTTTTTGCCCCAGACTCAGCGTCAAAGTGGATTCGGTCATTATTTTCCCTTTTCCGTAAAGCGCGATCGGGTTTTTTTTGTTTGAATCCAGGGCTTCCTCAAAATACTTTAAGGCGGTAATTTTCTTGCCCTGATCGAGATTTTTTAATCCCTCCTTTGCAAGGGAGTTTGCATTGTTGCACGAAAAAATCAAAAAGATCCCCAAAATGAAAAAAATCGTGTATTTTTGTATCTCTTTAATCATTGGATTCACAATCATTGTCCGGGTTTCGCCTTTAACTCATCCATTGGAGGAAAAAGTGCCTTGATCCGATATTCTGAAATTTTCTGCCAGTACGGATTAAATTCGGATTTCACCAGATAATCATTTCCATTCCGGTTTATGGACAAGGTAAATCCGGTATTGGATTTCAGTTCAACTTTGATACTTCCGTAAACAAATCCGGTTTGTCCTGAATTGTTAAACTCGCTGCCTTCCATCAGGCATATGTCATCCAGCAGCCGGTCGGTTCTAATCAGGTTGGCTTCGACCTCCATGTTTCCAGATGTCAGCAGCCATTTCTTGTCGTCCGAATTTTTCAGGGTATACCAGACAGGCCCCTGAACGCTTATGCTTTGTATGTTTTCTCTGGAAAATTGAAACAAACGTTTGTTTCTAAAGTAATCCATGTTCTGGTTCCAGTCGGATTTTAAATTCCCTTTCACCGAATAAACTGTCTTTTCGCCTTTGATTCTCGCGAGGCTTGTATTAAAACCGGAACCTGGTTTTCCTATCAACAACTGTTCTGTTTTTCCGGATCCTTTTAATTCCACCATCAGCGCATCATCATTGATCTCGTATTCAGCGTATTTTTTTTCATTGCTCGTTACTTCATAATATTTATGAAGATCCATAAGAGTCTCCAGAGCCTTTTCAATGCGATTATCCGCCGGGTAATCCTTGTCCTGGCCGGATGTTTGAACCGACCAGCCGCTTTCCGATTTTTTTAAAATCAATTGGGGGTTGCCGGGCGCGTTTATTGTAATTTCTGAAATTTCCGACTGGGTTCTGAATTTCAGCAGTCGCGGCGATTGCGCATAGGTAGACTCAAATAAATGCGCAGGGTCATTGACCAGAAAAGCAATTATTAAAACAACCAGATTTATTGTTAGCAGTCGAATGTTTATATTTTTAAAATCAGGCATTGGATTCGCCCTCCTTAACTCCGGCGCCGGACATGGCAGAATACACTTTTTTACTTAACCGGTTTCTTGTCATAAACCTTAAAACTGCATAACCTGATATAAAAATCAACGGAAGCATGAAATTGAAAATCACCATCAAATTTTTCATCCACATATCGACAGGACCAATCATTGGATTTTCTGTCTGAATTCTGTTTCGGGATTTAACCAGTTCATCAAGGCCATGCATTACATCAAGAGTGGAAAGGAAAAAGTTAATATTCATGTTTTGTGCAAGGGAAACCGGTTGAATGTTATTGGTAAATGCAAATGGAGTAGAAACGACAACGATCCTGCCAGGGTGTTCGCTTTTCGGTACATAATTTTTTGTTCCAGCCGGAAGTTTTCGACCTGCAAAATAGCTCGTAAATTTTCCCTCAATATCACATGCCAGGACGGCAGGTTTCATTTCTGAATCGGGAGGTAAATTATCGAGGCTGTTCTTTAGCATTTCGGGATTTATCGCAATACCTTCTGTTTTAAGCCACGAACGGGAGCTACTGGAGGCCAGCACGGTAATTTTGGGGTCTTGAATTTTGGATGAATCCGGAGTGATCGAACTGGCCCATGGAAAAACCAGATACTTGAAGTTTTTTGTCAACAAACTGCCCTGATTCAGACTTTCCGACGGGATGGCCAGCCAGACCGGATAGGGGATTTCAATCATTTGAAGCATGTTTACGGGCTGTCTGAATGGAATATAATTTTTTGAATCATAAACCATATCCGGGTGGATGGCGATACCATAATTGCTAAAAAACTCCAGAACGTCTTTTTCTTTTGGGGTTGCCACAAGATTGTTAAAATTGATATCCACCCCCCCTGAAGCCAGAATGACCTTCCCTCCCCTCATTATAAACTGGTCAATATGGTACTTTTCCATTTCTGTCAGTTTATGGGGAGATACAATAAATAATACAGAAATATTATCTGAAATTTCTTCCGCATCGGCTTTTACGGAAATCATATTGCCGTAAAATGTCTGCATGCTTTTATCCAGAATTTCAAGCGAGTGAAACGGGTTATCGCCGGATGTTGTGGCAAACTCCCCACCGGTTTCCAGCAGTCCGATATTGCGTTCTGTGGGATGAGCCATTTTATAAATATTCGCCGTTAAAAAATACTCCAGCGCCTGACTTTGCCTGAGAATATCCGGGATGACCTGTGTCTTGTCTTCATAATAAAGCGCCAGAGACAAAAAGACCCGGCTGACTTCCTGTTTTTTCCTGTCCACAGAACCAATGGGCATGGGTTGAATGCCCAAAGAGCGGGCTTTTTGCATAATTTTTTCATCCTCATCAGGATTTAAAAATAACAAATGCACCCTCCCGTGTGAAGAAGAAGCATACTCTTCCAGAAAATCCCGGAGTTGTTTTACCGGCTGCATATAGGCTTCGGAAATATCTTTTGAAAAATACGCCTCGATGGTTACCTTTTCCGGAAGGTTGCGCAAGATATCTTTACTGGCGCCCGTCAAACGGTATCTGCCAGAAGCGGACAGATCAAAGCGAACGTAGAAACCATAATTTAGCCAGTTGACAAGGACAAATAATGCCAAAGCAAGCATTAACGTTACTTTTCTGGAATTCTGAAATTTGTTTATTATTTTATTCATTGTTTCAATCATTGTCTTGCTCTGGGTCATTTTTTATTCTCAATTGCAAAATAATTCATGTACATAAAAATCCCGATAAATGTCAAAAAATAAAATATATCGCGCGTATCAAACATTCCCCGCGCAAGAGAATCATAATGCCAGCTTACCGAGGCATATGCCATCAATGGCCCCAAAATGCCCATTAGTTGCAAAAATGAGGGATAGCCCATTATAAAAAATAAAAAACAGGCTGCTATGGTAATCAAAAAAGCTATGATCTGATCCTGCGTAAACCAGGATATAAAAAGTCCCATCGCAATGTAAGCCGCTCCAAGCAATGTCAAGCCGAGGTATCCACCGATAATCAACATCCAGTCGGGCGAGCTGATGGTTCCAATGGAGATGGGAATAAAAATAGTGCTGCACAAGGCAAATCCAAGAAAGGAAAGCGCCGACAAATATTTCCCCAGAATGGTTTCTGCAGTTTGATATGGCATGGTAAAAATGACTTCAATAGTGCCGGTTTTCTTTTCCTCTGCCCATAATCGCATGGTGATGGCCGGGATTAAAAACATATAAACAATACGCATCCAGGAAAAAAAATTTTCCATGGACGCTGAATTTACATCCCAGAAGTTCGGCAAATATAAAAACAAAAAATTTATAAACAGGCTGAAAATTATCAAAAACACATAACCAATAGGCGTATTAAAGTAGTTATTAATTTCACGATTGTAAATGGTTCTTATGTTGCTCCACGACAAGCTCATTGCTGACCTCCTGTAAGATCCTTGAAAATATTCTCAAGGGATTCTTTTTCCGTATACAATTCTTTTAAAGGCCAGTTGTTGCTTTTGGCGCATTGAAAGATTTTCTCGCCCATATGCTCCGATGCCGTTAAAACAAAACGAGATTCATTTTCCAGAAAATTTTCCTGAACTTTTTCCCTGAACTCTCTTTCCAGAATTTCAGAAATGCCCGATATTTGCCCCGCCAACGTCAGATGGGTTTTATAACCCCCTTTTTTTAGCGCATGAACATTGCTCAAAGGTTCGTCCATGACAATTTTACCTTCGGAAATAATAATGGCTCTCTGACAGGTGTTCTCTACTTCTTTTAAGATATGCGTACTTAAAATAATGGTTTTGCTTTGAGCCAATAGCTTTATTAATCTTTGTATTTCCGCAATTTGATTTGGATCAAGGCCGGATGTGGGCTCATCCAGAATCAATATGGCCGGATCGTGAATTAATGTAGCGGCAATTCCAACCCTTTGTTTATAACCTTTGGAGAGTTGCGCAACAGGCCGGTAAAAATATTTTTCCAGAGCCGTGGCAGTCACGGCATAATCCATATTTTTTTGAATCGTACTTTGATCCAACTGGTATGAACAGGCAATAAAATACAAATAATCGCACACCAGCATGTCGGCATACAGGGCTGAGTTTTCAGGAAGATATCCTGTTTTTTTTTGAATTTCAAGACGATCTTTTAATATATCCAGACCGCCAATCTGGATGCTGCCCGAATCGGGTTTGTAAAATCCCGTCATCATGCGCATCGTCGTGGTTTTTCCGGCGCCGTTTGGACCAAGCAGCCCTACAATTTCGCCTTTCTGGATATGAAAACTGATATCTTTAACTGCTTCAATTGAATTAAATGATTTGGAAATACTTTCAACTTTAATCATATATCATCACCGATGTTTGGCTTGACTTTGATTTGTCAAGGGCAAAACATCTTTGAGGTATGAAACATCTTTGAGGATTGAAACAACCTTTCCTTGACGCGGTGTCTTTTTTTGACTTTCTGGATGTATGAGTACTCCTGAAATGGTTCGCACACGATTTGCCCCTTCTCCTACCGGTTACTTGCATGTGGGCGGAGCGCGTACCGCCTTGTTTAATTATCTGTATGCCAAAGCCAAAGGCGGAAAATTTATTTTGCGAATAGAAGATACCGATGTAGAACGCTCAACAGAGGAAAGCTATCATCAAATGTTAGAATCGCTGGATTGGCTCGAACTTGTCTGGGACGAGGGTCCAGGAGTCGGCGGACCTCACGGAAGTTATCGTCAATCAGAGAGATTAGAAACCTACAAAACTCACGCGGCTCAACTGATAAAAGAAAAAAAAGCCTATTATTGTTTTTGCACTACCGAAGAACTGGATATCAAGAAAAAAAAACGCGAAGCCATGGGGCTTCCTCCGGTCTATGACGGTAAATGCCGAAACCTCAGCGACAAGGAAATTGAAGAAAAACTAAAACAAAAGCTCCCCCATACGATGCGCTTTAAAACGCTCGATAAAGAAATTATTGTAAAAGATATGGTGCAAGGCGATGTCAAGTTTGATACCGCTTTAATCGGCGATTTTATTATGATTAAATCCAATGACTATCCATCTTATAATTTTGCCGTAGTTATCGACGATCATTTAATGGAGATCAACCATGTGATACGCGGCGTTGGTCATTTGTCCAATACGCCTCGCCAGATCTTGATTTACCATGCCTTTGACTGGAAAGAACCAGCCTGGGCGCATGTTAGTGAAATTGTTGGCAGCGATCATAAAAAATTATCCAAACGTCACGGAGCTACCAGCATTACGGCATTTCGCGACATGGGTTACCCACGAGAAGCTTTTGTAAATTATATGTCCTTGTTAGGCTGGTCGCCGCCGGAAGGAAAAGAATTCATGAGCCAGGACGAAATTATTGGCCAATTTGACGTAGCCCGGTGTTCCAAAAGTCCGGCTATGTTTGATGTCTTTGATCTGGGCAAATCCGGTGAAGTGGATCTTAACCTGTTATCGGCCAAAGAACTGGAAGCTTATTTATTTCCAAAGTCCAAAATGAACTGGTTATCC
>JAOUFE010000185.1 GCA_029858425.1 Spirochaetia bacterium
CCGGAATTGCAGTTTTTTGTGGAACAGTTTTTCGTTTTTTTGGAAAATATTTTTTGGCAGGTTTTTTATGTTTTTGAACGGGCTTTTTTTTTCGAGGAGTTTTTCGTTTTTTTAATTTTTTTTTTTGGGAGTTTTATATTTTTTTATAATTTTTTTGGATGACGCATCCTTGTTTAGCGCAATTTTATTGTTTTCTATGCCGCTTCCCTGTGAAAAAATGGAAATATGCATCGATGCAACACAAATAATAATTCCCCACGCAAAAGTTTTTTTTAAAATATATTTCATTTTGCTATATTCTGACTGAATTTTGAGTTCCAGCCTGAACTCTCAGTAGTTATATGTTTATTATCGACCGGGGGAAATTTCAACTTAAAATCTGAATTGTAAAGTTTTTGTTGGAAGATTTGTGTAATTCTGAATAGTGAATGACGTTCTGTTTTATCGCCTCAAATATTATTTTATCTGATTAAATGCGGCATCTATAATATGCAATTTAAAATCCGGATAATGTTCGTCCTGGGATTTGTCCTTCTGGAGATTAAGGTTTTGTTCTGCAATGTCAGGTGAATGTTTCTGCTGCACGAAAGAATAATTAAATACAGTAACTGTACCTAAAAAAATTACCGGCAATGCTGTATATTGCATCCACTTTTTTCGTTTATCTTTTTGGGCGCTCAATACACGCTGAACCACCTCACTATTCCATTCATCATTATTTAATTTTTCCTGGATCATTTTATTCAGAAAATCTGCTTTGACATTATTTCTTTCCATGAAATCTCCTGGTTTTTTATGTTGTTTTCATTTGATGAATCCACTGTCGTACTTTTTCCCGAGCTCTGGAATTTCTGGATTTTACAGTACCCGGGTTAATGTTTAATTTTTCAGCAATCTGCCAGTCCTTGAAACCGAGAATGTCCAGCTCAAGTACGGCTTTATATTTTGCCGGAAGCGTGCTGATAATCCTTTTCATCGTTTCCAGTTTATGGGTTTCACGATGGCTGGTCTCCATGTTTTGATATATGGAATCGCTTTTTCCTTCCACAATATTTTCATTGAGTTCCTGCTCCAGGCGCTGTCTTCTCATTAATTTTTTGTTCATTCGGAGAGCTTCGTTTTTTGCAATGGTGTAAAGCCATGTGCTGTAACTGGCTTCATATCGAAACTGGTTTTTCTTTAAACTTTTGTGGGCTCTGAGGTATGTTTCCTGGACAATATCGTCTATCATGCTGGAGAATTCAGGATTCAGGGTTTTTGAAATTGCATTTAAAACAACAATCTTGGTTTCTTTCACAATATTTGTGAATTCAATTTCCTGTTTTGTCATAACCTTCCAGAACAAATATCAGATTTTTTCCGTCAATACTTTTTCCTTAAACCCCCGAAGGGGGCCGTCATAATGAGGGGGCATTATGACGACTAAATAGGAGGAGAAGTTAGTGGTTTTTTCCACTTTGCATATTAGACCCACGGGGGAAGAAAAGGTTCCAATTTTTATTTTTTTTTCCAGATTTGATGTAAAAAAATAGTGGCTGCGGAGTATAAAGAATTTTCGTTGTGAAAAATGATTTCAAGATTGTCAGAGATTTATTTTTTAGTGTGTTGTATGGTATTTATCCCGGCATGCGGGAATGATTGCGCCAAATATAAAAAAACTGCCTGCGCCAATCCTGATTCTTCCTATTGCCATGAAGCCATGCAAAAAATTCCGGAAATGTCTTTAAAGGATTGCGAGGAAAAGCTATCAAATCCAGCGCCTGATTTTCCGAGAGACGGAGAGTAAGTATGCAAGTTCAGTTTTCTCAAAAAATGAGCCGCATTGATTCAAGCGAAATCCGAAAGATGTTTGATCTGGCGGCGCATTTGAAAAATCCTAAAAATCTTTCCATTGGACAACCGGACTTCCCGGTTCCGGAAGTAGTCAAGGAATCATTAATCAGGGCTGTTCGGGAAGATAAAAATTCCTATACCCTGACGCAGGGGATTTTGCCGCTTCGCGAAAAACTTTCGCAGATATGGTCTGAAAATGGCATTGATATCCAGCCTGAAAATATCCTGATTTCAGGCGGAGTTGCTCCGGTATTATACTTGCTGTTTGATACCTTGTTTGAAGAAGGGGACGATATATTAATTATTGAGCCGTATTTTTTAATCTATGAATCGCTTGCCGGATTCCATAATTTAAAAAGAACGTATCTATCAGAGAATTTCTCCAGCGAAGATCTGGAAGTACTCAAGGCAAACCCCTTGTTTAAACCAAAGGCTGTAATATTCTCATCGCCATCGAATCCTACCGGAAAAATTTTAACAAAAGAGCAGATTTCCCTTTTGGCTGGATTTTCCAGAGTCAAGGATTGTCTTGTTATTTCGGATGAAATTTACTCTGCGTTTGACTATGAAAAAAAACACGTCAGGGCGGCGTCGATTGCTCCGGAAAAAACCATTACTCTTGGCGGATTTTCCAAATCCCACGCTATGACCGGTTTGCGCGTTGGCTATATGGGTGTTCATAAAAGCCTGGCGCCCCTGATGCAAAAAATGAGCGCCCTTCAGCAGTATTCGGTAGTCTGTTCTCCGGCTCCCTGCCAGTGGGCTGCCGTAACCGCGCTGGAACATCCCATCTCAACGGAGCTGAATATTATGGAAAAAAGACGTAAAATGGTGCTGGATGCTTTGACTGGCAAGGTTGCCTTTCCTTTTCCGGACGGCGCTTTTTATGTTTTTCCGTCGGTTCCGGTGGACTCTAAGGAATTTGTAGCCAGAGCTATTGAGCAGGAATTGTTGATTGTCCCTGGATATATTTTTTCAAGAGATTCCAAAACCGTCAGGATCAGCTACGCTCAAAAAGAAGACATTCTCGAAGAAGGATTGCAGATATTCTTAAAAGTAATATCATTGTTAAGCTGAATGATAAAGTTCCTTTTTGTTATTATTCCCTGGATGGTTATTCTGAATGCAGAATTTGTGCCGGATGGATGGAGGCTTGTAAAAGAAGCAGACGGGATTCAGGTCTATCTAAAGTCAGTTCCAGGTTCGGAATTTTCAGAAATAAGAGGAATTCGTACCGTAAAAACCTCTTTGGCTAGCCTTGTGGCGATCTGGTCCACGCCCGAAAAATTTCCGGAATGGCTATATACCTGTCGTAAAGGAGTGATTTTAAAAAAAGATACAGAAAAAAGTCTTCGTATTTACATGGAGTCCCAATTCCCCTGGCCTCTCCACAATAGAGACAATATTTTACTGGCAGAACTGGAGCAAAACCCGAAGGACAAAAAAGTA
>JAOUFE010000186.1 GCA_029858425.1 Spirochaetia bacterium
CTCAACGGATAAAAGGTACTCCGGGGATAACAGGCTTATCGCGCCCAAGAGTCCAAATCGACGGCGCGGTTTGGCACCTCGATGTCGGCTCGTCGCATCCTGGGGCTGGAGCAGGTCCCAAGGGTTTGGCTGTTCGCCAATTAAAGCGGCACGTGAGCTGGGTTCAGAACGTCGTGAGACAGTTCGGTCCGTATCCTCTGTGGGCGTTGGAAATTTGAGAGGGCCTGTCCCTAGTACGAGAGGACCGGGATGGACAAACCTCTGGTGTACCGGTTGTCGCGCCAGCGGCATTGCCGGGTAGCTATGTTTGGAAGGGATAACCGCTGAAAGCATCTAAGCGGGAAGCCTGCCTCAAGATAAGATTTCCCTCCACGCAAGTGGCTAAAGACCCCTGGAAGATTACCAGGTTGATAGGCTGCAGGTGTAAGTACAGTAATGTATTCAGCCGAGCAGTACTAATCGGTCGTGAGACTTGACCATATTATGTTCTGGTTATCCTTTTAACAGAATACGGCAGAAATGCCGTGAGTTTTCTCCATTTCGAAAAATGGAAGTTATGTCTGCCGGTTATAGAGTAGAGGATCCACCCGTTCCCATCCCGAACACGGAAGTTAAGCTCTACATCGCCAATGGTACTTGAGAGTTCGCTCTCTGGGAGAGTAGGTCGCCGGCGGGCACTTTGTTATATTCATATTGTTTGCAACGAGCCCGCGCCCTGTTTATTCGGGGTGCGGGTTTTTTGTTTATATAGGTTTTTTAAGAATTGAAAAGGGGGGAAATCCCCCTTCGCTGCAACCGCCGTGTGGGTCATTGTCATTGTATGGAACGGACATGTTCGTTCCATACGGAAATCAATCCGGCGGTTTACGCTAACCCCTTTTTATTATTTTTGATTGCTTTAGAGAATTGCGAATAAATACTTGAAATTGCGAGCGTAATTACGTACGCATTTGGCAGGAGTTCAAAATGACGACCATGAATGCCACAGAAGCCCGCTCAAAGCTTTATAGCTTGATAAAAGAAGATGTCTCTGAAAGTTCGTAAGCGTCAATTTTCGCCACTTTTTTTAAAAGCGGTTAATTCAATACGATGGGGGAAAGCGCCTTGCGCCCCTTTTTTTTCCGACCATGACTTTTTACAATGATGATTTCTTTTAAACTGGACTCTTTATCTATCGTCGCTTCGACCTCATCAAAAAGAAACGCCTGGATTTTATCTTCATTTGTCCATTTTTCGGATTTATGCGCAAAGCGAAGACGCCGAAGAAGTCGGTTTTCTTCTTCAAGGGTCAAACTTTTATTGTAATAACTTAAAAGCAGCGTCCCTGGTTCATCGACGTTATCCGGCAGGTTATGAATATCCAGCCCGGCAATCATGCGACATATATATTTATATTATATATCTTGCAACAAAAAAAATGTCAGGGGTAGCGCGAGACCCTGTTCGCGCGAAGGGGCAGACTTGCCCCTTAAAATTATTTTATATTACCTTTGAATATTTTAATTCTTCGTGGGCTTTAAAAAAATCAATGCCGTGTAAAAGCCATCGTAGCTGTTCCTGATTTAATTCACACTTTTTATCGCCTGATGGATATTACGATTTCGTCGTTGGCGCGAACGCCAAGTCCGATATCCAGATCGGCGCTCCTCGAAGAATTTAAAACTTTTAAAGGAATTTCCAGAAAAGGAGTTTCGTTTTTGCCCTGCTCCGAATTTAGCACGGAAATTTCTTTTTGTAAAGATGGCGAAAATTGACGCTTACTTTTAATTATTTTTTCTTTCCATATACTTTTTCACAAATTCCTGGTTCGGACTTGTGCCTTTGTCGTTCTTTGAAAGTTCCGGACGGATTCCCTTTAGTAAAAACATGGACATTTCTCCTTTACTTTTCGTGCTCACATAGCCGCGCGACTCTGTGATAAAAAATGGATCAATTAGATTTTTCGTTGCTTGCGAAATGTTGATCTCGCCTGCCACGCCGCTTGACTCCATTCGGGATGCAATGTTTACGGCATCTCCCCATACATCATAGGCAAATTTTTTCTTGCCAATGATGCCAGCCAGACAAGGTCCGGTATTGATGCCAATGCGCATATCCCAGCGTTTCAGATTTTTATTCACCCTGAATTGATTCCACAAATGTATAAAGCTCATCATCTTTAATGCAGAAAGGCAGGCATCTACGGGATGGGTATTATTGGCGACGGGAAGTCCTCCGGCGCACATATACGAATCACCGATGGTTTTAATTTTTTCTATGTTCAGTTTGCCTGCGATTTTGTCAAATTGTGAAAAGCAATAATCAAGATTTTTTACAAGCTTTACAGGCGCTGTCGACTCGGCAATCTTTGTAAAGCCGACGAAGTCGGTAAATATAATTGTTGCTGTATCATAATTCTGTGGCTTTACTTCTTCATTTTGCTTTAACTCTTCTACAATGGATTGTGGAAGTATATTTAATAAAAGTTTTTCACTTTTTTCTTTTTCATGATATATTTCGCGCGATTTATCTTCAATGAACCTCGTAAGCGTATTTTCTTTGGCCATGGTTCTTTTATAGTTACGTTCCAACAAAGTCTTTTCCTGAAATATTTCCCGGCTTTTTTCCTCAATCAGGTTTGTTAAAATCGTTTCTTTGGCCTTACTGCGGTTGTAGCTATTCTCCAGTTTTCCTTTTTGGTAAGTCAGGGCATCCGATATTTTCTGAAATGATCCGAATGCGTCAGATTTCATAATTTCATAATAATACAAGATACCGCCGGTTGCGATAAAGGCAATAAGAAGATTTAATGTATACGATGATAATTGCGCATACTCTTCTTTGTACGCATGAAAACTCAAAACAGAAAAAACAGCCAGCGAATATACTGTATAAAGCAATAGCCCTGTTTTTCTTGGAAAAAGTATAAATACCATAACAGGCACAATAAAAACAAGTGAAATGGAGTAATAGTTACCCTTGTACTGGTAAAAAAAAAGTATAAAAAACAGGGACATACTCAAAACAAGAAACCACGACGCAAAAACAATGGATTGAGATCTCTTCTTTTGATAGTAAAAAAAGAAGTATAAACCCCCCATCACGAATTCTATAATCCCCAGCGCATGACGTCCTGCTACGGCAAGATTAAATATTCCCGCGAGGAAGAATATTACAGCAAAGCTCAATAGTACAAAAAACAAAAAATCAGCTTGTCTTTTTTTTTCTGTATAACCTTCATTCATAAGTTAATGACCCGAAAGATGCATTTT
>JAOUFE010000187.1 GCA_029858425.1 Spirochaetia bacterium
CGAAGAATAAATTTAAAAAACTTTTCTCCCTCAAAGGCTTCTTTTTTATAATGACGCAAAACGCTTTCAACTTTTGAAATCATTTCTTCCCCGCTGAGATTTTTTTCTGAAAAAAGGGGAAGACGAACATTACGACCTGTTTTTTTTCCGCCCGCGTGCACTTCAAACTCGCCGCGAAAATAAACTACGCCGATATCTTCCATCACGGCTCCATAGCAGGATCTGCCGCAACCATTATAACCTATCTGCAGTTGCCCGGGAATATTCATCTCAGATAATAATTTGTTTAGTTTTATCAGCCAGGGCATGCTCTCCATTTTATCCCCGTCGCAGAAATCGCATTTTTTAATTACATCATTGTTAACAATATGTTCGCTTGCAGTATCCTTTGTGCGGGAAGTCAACGACCATGGCTCATGTACAGGATTCATTCTTTCGGAAATTTTCAAAGATTGTCCGGTTTTTTCCAGATTATATTTTTTATGATAACCTCGCGGCGTAATCATTTTCCCGTTTGAAACATAGGTTTCAGAATTTCCGATAATGATTGTGGTCATCATTCCCATCGGATGATCCAGCATTCGATGAAGATCGGTTAGAACAATATTTTGATCTTTACGATAGGCAGACGTAACCATGCCCACAACATTATCAGGACTGCGATGGTTTGATAGTATGTCGCGCGTCTGAATAATTTGTTCCTTGCGTCGGGCGCTTTTTGGATTATACAGGGCAATGACAAAATCGCCAAGAGCGGCCAGCTCAAGACGTTTTTCAATGACGCTCCAGGACGTTAGATGATCGCTGAGACTAATGGCGCAAAAATCGTGCATCACGGGAGAACCCAGAAGCGACGCAGCCGAAACAAGAGCGGTTACGCCTGGCACGATTTCAACATCAATTTCAGAATACGATTTTGTCTTTTCAATAACCTCAAAAACCAGACCCGCCATGCCGTAAAGACCCGAATCTCCGCTTGAAATTATTGCGACCTGGTTTGCATTCCGGCCATCGCCGGTTTTTTTACTGCGGGCGACCTCAACGGCTTTTTGCGCCCGAAGAACCTCTTCTGTCATACCGGCGCGAAAAATTTCCTGTGAAGGTTTCAGCAAATGGGCAATCAAGTCTATATAGGTATCGTAACCGATAATCACGTCGCAAAGAGCCAGAGACTTGAGCGCATGAACGGTCATATGATCTTCCGATCCGGGACCAATTCCAATGACAAATATTTTTCCTTTTGTTTTTGAGGTTGCGTTCAAGTTCAATCCGTAAATTTTCAATACCATTTGCAGGGACACTCATCTGTCCATTCGGCAAGCAGGTTATCCTTAAAAGTATAAAAGTAGACCCTGTCAAGCAGCAAATCAGCGCAAGCCCGATTTGAATTCAAACGCTTTTTTGGCATGCGCCGAAACGACTGTGGGGGTTTTTTACAGATTGCGGCGACAACCGAATTTGTCCAGATCAGGTCGCTGTGCGGGAAAATATTAGTCTTGACACCCTGCCCGCATGCCATCTGAATTTGATTTTACGACAGGAGCATAAATAAACCGTCAATGAATAAAGCACAGAAAAACATAGTTACCATGGATTGCCATTATGTGCGCGAAAAATTAACCGCATCGTATCTGATAAAAGGTCCCGGCGATTCAGGCAATGTAATTATCGAAACCGGGCATCCTGGCGCCGTAAAACACATCCTGGCGGCTCTCAAAGAAAACAATATTGCGACAGAATCGATATCGCATATCATGATTACCCACGTTCACCTGGATCACAGCGGAGGCGTGGCAGGATTGGTGAAATCCTGTCCCAATGCCAGGGTAGTTTGCCATCCGAGAGCGAGACTCCATTTGATTGATCCTGAAAGGCTGGTCAAGGGGAGCAAGGTCGTATATGGCGAACCTCTGTTTAACAGCCTTTATGGAAAAATTGATCCGGTTTCTGATGAAAAAATAATTCCGGTTCAAGACGGCGAAACCCTTGAGGCTGCGGGCACAACATTTTCATTTTTACATACAGAGGGTCATGCCCGTCATCATATTTGCATACACGATACCTCTTCCCGTTCGATTTTTACCGGCGATACCTTTGGAATGGCCTACCCTGATTTTCAAATCGGCAGCCGAAAATTTATATATCCGGCGACAACGCCGTCAGATTTCGATATATCAGAGGCAAGAAAAAGCATTCAGCGGATTCTCGATCTCGGCATTGAATCGGTATGGCTGACTCATTACGGCAACTGGAGCGATGTTCAGGAGGGCGCAGAACAAATCTATGAGGCCCTGGATGAAATTGAAAAAATTCAAATCAAGGCAACACAGGAATCTCTCGAAGGCGAGGATCTCCGGGAGTTTTGCTACCAGGGTCTGAAAAAATATATTTTAAACAACCTGGAAACCCGAGGTTTAACATTATCGCCTCTTCAATGGAAAATTTTTGACTACGATGTAAAAATAAATGCCAGCGGCATCTCGTGGTCTGTCGACAAAGCCCGAAAAAAAATAGACAGATAATTTCTGGCGAACTCATCGTTCATATAATGTACTGGTCATCGCAGGTCAAAATCCATATTAGCATTTTATGATAGATATCACACAGAAACAAACTTCCTTTCGCACTGCCCTGGCCAGCGGAGAAATTCTGGTCGCCAAAGAAACCATTTTTAAAATAAAAAACAATGAATTACCCAAGGGAAATCTTTTTGATGTAGCGCGCTCGGCCGCCTATCTGGGGGCAAAAAAAACAGCCTCGCTTATTCCGCATTGTCACCCAACGCCCATAGAAGGTCTTGACGTAAGTTTTGAAACTGACGAGGTAAATTCCAGGATTATCGTGCGGGTTCTGGCAAAAACAATTTACAAGACAGGAATTGAAATGGAAGCCCTGACTGCCGTCTCTGTTGCTCTTTTAACCATTTATGACCTGTTAAAACCGGTTGATAAAAATATGGAAATTGGATCAATTAAACTTCTTGAAAAAACGGGAGGTCGCTCACAACAACTTGCCGAACTTAAAAAGGGCCTGACGGCAGCCGTACTGGTTTGTTCTGATTCAACGGCGGCCGGAAAACGCGAAGATAAATCGGGCAAAATGATCCAGGAAATCATGAATTCCTATGGAGTCTCCGTCGAAGCATATGAAGTTGTACCCGATGAGCCAGAGCATATCCGCAGTAAAATAAATGAATGGGTTAAAAAAGATATCGCTTTCATATTTACCACGGGAGGTACG
>JAOUFE010000071.1 GCA_029858425.1 Spirochaetia bacterium
CAATTTGATTTAACTGTAAACGACGATAAAACTATAATATTTCGCCCTTTCCGGATAAAAATTCCGGAGAAAGGAAAATATTTTTTCCATTTACCTGCGTGAGTTTGGGAGCATTGTAAAATGCGCATTGTTAGTAATTGACGTTGACAGTTTGCCGAAGCTTTCGTCAAAGGTAGTAAGCATTTGCATTGTTAATCCAACGATATAGAGTCAATATTTTCTATTTTTAGCAAGTCTGCTGACAAGGAATTTATGAATTTGGTTGAAGTTTTTCCCTGGAACAAAAATCTTGAAACAGGAATTGTTGAAATTGATGAGCAGCACAAAGGTCTTGTCGCGTTATTGAACAAACTGGCATATCATGTGGCTTTCCAGTCTGACAAGATCACCCTGGATCATGTTTTTAACGAACTCTCTGAATATGCCGTTTACCATTTTCGCACAGAAGAATATATATGGAATCAAACCATGTTTGGCGATGAATGGGAGCGGGATCATAAAAGATCACACAAGCGTTTTTTTATGGAAATACAGCTTATTAAAAAGGGAAAAGAAAGTCGAGAGCCTTTTAACAAGATCATTGAAGAAATCATATCATTTTTAGCCCACTGGCTGGCTTTTCATATTCTCGATGAGGATAAGAGGATGGCCAGAGTTCTCCAATTCAGAAGAGATGGCATAACTATTTCTGATGCAAAAATTCTGGCAAGCAAAGAATTATCGGGTTCAATAAAGGTGATGATTGAGTCTATCTTGTTAATGTACGACACTCTTACTGTGCGTACCTTGCAGTTGATGAAAGAAATTATAGAAAGACATAAGGCTGAAGCAAAATTACGACTTTCGGCCGATGCCGTCAAACATACCCTCGAAGCCATTTGCATTACGGATGCGAACTCCATTGTTATCGAAGTAAACCCTGCTTTTTATGAAACCACAGGCTATATGCAATCTGATGTAATCGGAAAAAATATAAAAGAGATCAAGTCCGGATTACGGGAAAAGGAATTAGCCTCGGAAATATGGATTGCGCTCACGGAAAATGGACACTGGAGCGGAGAAGTCTGGAGCAGGAAAAAAAATGGAGAAATAGATGCCGAGTGGCTGACCTTATCCATTATCAAAGACGATCAGGGATTGATAAGCAATTATGTTGGTATCTTTTCAAATATTTCCAGCCTTATTCAGCAACGCAGCAAGCTGGAGTTGAGCGCCAACTATGATTTGTTAACGGGACTTCCCAATCGATTATTGCTTTCAGATCGTCTGGATATGGCCATTTCAAGCACCAATCGATCCAAATTGAGCCTTGCTGTTTGTTATCTGGATCTTGATGGATTCAAGGAAGTCAATGATCGTCTGGGGCATGCAGCCGGCGATCATTTGCTAAAAGAAATAGCCCAGCGTTTTCTCAGAGTGAAGCGGGGTAATGATAGCGTAGTTCGTATTGGCGGCGACGAATTTGTTATTTTGATCGGTGACTTGAAAAACCCTGCAGATTGTACCCACTTGCTTGACCTGTTTTTGCAAGAAGTGGAACAACCCTTGTTGTTTAACGGGGAGGTTATCAAGGTAACCGCGAGCATCGGTATAGCTATGTATCCTCAAAATGACTGCGACAGGGATACCCTTTTGCAACGCTCTGATGAGGCCATGTATCAGGCCAAAAAATCGGGCAAATCCCGCTATCATTATTTTGATCCGGTAGCTCATTCCGGAGCATAAAAAGCCTTTTCATCTCCAGAGAATTTTTAAGGATGAGCTTTGGCATGAATACGGAAGTTCATGGAAAAAATCATAGGATCCTGTGGCTGAACAAACGCTGATTATTGGTGCGGGAATATACGGCATATCCATAGCAAATTGCCTTTTTCAGCAAAAGTCTCCATTTGTCATTGTGGGCAGACCATTTGACATGTGGAAAAATCATACATTCAATTCCATGACGCTCCGATCGGATTTTCCCATGTCGGAGATTTATCATCCCGCAAGCAGATACTCCTGCCAAAATTTTTTTCTGGAACATGATAAATACTCTCGTTTAATACATCAGCATTTACCTGTCGCTGTTTTTAGAAAATACCTGGAGTGGGTTGAAAAAAAACTGGAATTTTCAATTATAAAAGAGGAGGTGCAAAATCTTGAATCAGGTGAGAATGGCGATTTTATCGCAACATTGAGATCCGGGGAAAGCATACATTCAAAAAAAGTGATTGTTGCAACCGGTGTCTCCAGTCACCAGAATATTCCCCGGGAACTGCGACGCTCCGATATTAAAATTTTTCATTCATACGAGGCAAGGCAAATCCAGAAAATTTCAAACTCAAAAGTTCTCGTCATCGGATCCGGCCAATCGGCGGGAGAGTCCATTGAGATACTTTTGGAAAATGCAAATCATGTGGAATGGTTTGGGCGTTTTCGCCCCGTTTATTTTGAACAGCCGGTGAATATTCCAGCATGGTTATTCATGGTGATTTTAAAATCCATGAAATATATTCGCACAATGCCAGCCACTTTGAGAAAATATGTGAATTCATATTTATCGCGCCCAACCGTAATGCCTGGATTTGAAAAAATTTTTCAAAACGTCTACCGACATACTCAAATGCCGGATTTAAAGCATTTTAATCAAATTATCGCCGCCACAGGTTATCGTGAAAACCTGGACAATTTGGCTTTTTTTTCAAATGAAATAAAAAACAGCATTAAAACTCTTGATAATATTCCGGCTGTAAACAAGAGCTTTGAAAGCAATCTGGCGGGCTTGTATTTTACCGGATCCATTACCAGCTCTTTTTTCGGACCGTCCGTTAAATTTATTGCAGGAGCCCATTTTGCGGCGCCAATAATCGCAAAAGATATTTTCAGAAAAACTGGATATTAAGCAGTTTTTTTCTGCCTGGATGGGCATTTGGTATCGCCACAGGAACAAAAAACACAGCAGTCTCCATCTTTCACATGTATAATTTTTTTGCAGTTTAAACATACATAGTGGGTTACACAAACATTTACCGGCATTTTTTCTTTTTTTTGAACCCCGCAAAATGGACATGTAATAACGGAATACAACTTGATTCCTTTTCCGGGTTCATCAAAGGCTAATCCCAGAAAAAAGTTTTTTATTTTAACAAAAATTGTTTTATCCGGCGAGTCTGCCATGATGTTTATTATCGACTGAGTCCGGTATGTACTATAAACCTGAAAAAACTCTTTTTTTTGCCTATTTTTTTACGATAATAAAAAGGGTCGGAAAGCGTTTTGCAGCATAGCCTGCAAGAGGTATGCAGGGAGAATATTATGGACGAAGAGTTAAAAAAAAATTTGAGTATTTTCCTGGTGTTATTAGAGACGATTTTGGCTGGTTGTCTGGTTTTACTGGCGTTTTTGTATGGACTCTGGATGGATGCATCGCAAGTAGTTGATATGAACAGGATAAACTGGTGGATGGTCGCGTTAAAACGTCAATTCATTATTCTGGTTGCCGGATTGATTGCAGCAAGACTCATTCATACCCTGAATATATTCTGGATTAATAAAACAGGATGGGGAAGCAGGCGAAATTCAATGATTTTTTCTACAGGAATTTGTATTCTAATTTTTCTGGGTGGATTGGCAGGCGCTATTTTATTTGTGTTTCAACGACCGTTTGAATAAAAAATACTTTTCAGACTCTTTGTGTAATTGATGTACATCCCATGAAAATAAAGCTTGCCCTTGATGTAGAAGATTATCTTTTTTATCATCTATACCGCGCATCCCAATCTCCCACCCTGAAAAAAAGGCGCTTGCGTAACTGGATACTGGTTCCTGCGGTGTACTTTATTTCGGGGGTTTTGCTTTTATTGCTCAAGGGTTCAGAAATGATAAGCATGATTTTTTTTGTAACCGGAGCTTTGTGGGTGTTTTTATACCCGCTTTATTCCAAATGGGCAATACCGAGATATATGCGCCGCCAGATTGCAGAAAAATATTCAGGCATTATCGGAAAAGAAGGTTCCATTGAGATTCGGGATCAAAAGGAGATTAAGGATCAAAAAATCAGGCTTTCTGGCAATGGCCAGTCAGAAGAAATCAAGATTTCTGATTTAACCAATATTCTTGAATTTCCTGGTTATTATATTATTGAATTGACGAATGGTCCTGGATTGATATTGCCAAAAAATAAAATTCCGGAAGAGAAAATAAACGATTTAATTGAAAAAATTTCAGGTCAATCCGGTATTGCGATAAACAATCGATTGCGCTGGGATTGGAAATAAGAATGAGTATTGGCACCATAGTAAAAGTTTTTTGCCCCTTCTCCCCAGGGACAAAAAAACTTACCGGACAAGTCAGTACTTATTGAAATAATTTACTACATTTTGCCTTTTTATTGACGTCTTCTCTAAAATGTGGCAATTGACATTATGTCGTCTGCCGGCAGTTTCCCCGAAAAGTTTACTCATTTGCATCTTCACACGGTATATTCTCTTCTTGACGGGGCTATTCGCGTAAAAGACCTCATGAAGCACGTCAAAGAAATGGGCATGGATTCTGTGGCCATGACCGATCACGGAAATATGTTTGGCGCCGTGGATTTTTATGATGCAGCAAGAGCCGAGGGCATTAAACCAATAATTGGCCAGGAATTTTACATTGCTCCAGGGTCGCGTTTTGATAAAAGAAACGCCGAAGGGGTGGCAGATGGCCAGGCATATCATCTTGTGCTTCTGGCAAAAAATCAAAAAGGCTATAAAAATCTGATAAAACTTTCATCACGCGGGTATCTCGAAGGATTTTACCGCAAACCTCGCATTGACTATGACCTGCTGACCGAATTTTCGGAAGGGCTGATTGCCACATCGGCCTGTCTTGCAGGCGAGATAAATCGAAAAATTGTGCAAAATAAAATGGATGAAGCGCTTCTCCTGTCCGGCCATTTAAATGAAATCATGGGCAAGGGGAATTTTTATCTGGAAATTCAAAATCATGGGCTAACAGATCAAAAAACCGCCGCCAAAGGATCTGTAGAAATTCATAAAAAAACAGGGATTCCACTGGTTTTAACCAACGACGCTCATTTCTTGAGACAAGAAGATCATCAGGCTCAGGACATCATGCTGAGAATTCAAATGAATAAAAAGCTCGATGAACCTCTGGATTTTGGATTTAACAATGAATTTTACGTAAAATCCCCTGCTGAAATGTTCGGTCTTTTTCCGGAGTTTCCGGATGCATTTCACAATACCCGTGTCATAAGCGATCAAATTGACTTTTCCATGGATTTTGGGCGTGCTTTACTTCCCGACTTTAAAACTCCTGCGGGCTTCAGCCTGAAACAGTACCTCGAAAAACTGGTTAATGACGGCCTTCATGCGCGCTTTTCGTCAGGTATTCCCGATGAGTACAAAAAACGCGCGGAATACGAATTGTCTGTTGTAGGTCAAATGGGTTTTGAGGGATATTTTTTAATTGTTGCCGATTTTATTAATTATGCCAAAAAAAGCCGGATTCCGGTGGGACCGGGAAGAGGGTCTGCGGCTGGTTCGATTATTGCCTACGCTCTTGGCATCACCGCTATTGATCCCCTAAAATACGATCTTCTGTTTGAGCGTTTCTTGAATCCTTCACGAAAGGAAATGCCTGATATTGATATTGACTTTTGTCGCGATCGTCGCGAAGAAGTAATTAATTATGTGATTGATAAATACGGCGCCGATCATGTGGCTCAAATCATTACCTTTGGTTCGCTCTCTGCAAGAGCGGTAATTAAAGACGTGGCAAGGGTAATGGGTTTTGACTATGCCGAAGTAAATGCCATGTGCAAAAATCTTCCGGATACTCCGGGGATCAGCCTGAAAGATGCCGTTGAAAATTCTTCCGAAGCAAAGGCATTTTTCAAGACCGGCGAAAAAGAAAAAACGTTGTGGCGGGTAGCCCTGACTCTGGAAGGGATCCCCCGCAATGCCGGCAAACACGCTGCCGGAGTGGTTATTACTCCGGAACCGCTGGATGAAATTATTCCGGTTGCAAAAGATACGAAAACCGGGGCTGTGATTTCCCAGTTTGATAAAAATCCGCTGGAAAAAGTCGGGTTGGTAAAAATGGATTTTCTGGGATTGAAAAATCTTACGATTATTCAACGCGCCCTCGATGTCATAAAAGAACGAAAAGGGATTGATATTGATATAAACAATATTCCGCTGGATGATCCAAAGCCATACGAGTTGCTGCAAAAGGGCAAAACAAAAGGAATCTTTCAACTGGAAAATACCGGAATGACCCGTTTGTTGATAAGATCGCGTCCAAAGCGGTTTGAAGATATTATTGCCTGCATTGCCCTGTATCGCCCTGGTCCGCTTGAATCGGGAATGACCGAAGATTATGTGCGCCGGAAAAATGGCGAAGAGGCCGTCAGCTATCCGCATGAAAGCCTGAAGGGAATTCTGGAAGATACTTACGGAACCATGGTATACCAGGAGCAGGTCATGTTGATTTCGCAGATTATCGCAGGCTTTACAATGGCGGAAGCTGATGAGTTGCGCAAGGCCATGGGCAAAAAGAAAATGGACGTTATGGATAAACTCAAGAACAAGTTTGTCGATCAGGCGGTAGGGCGCGGTCATAAAGCGCCGTGGGCGGGAAAACTTTTTGACAGTATGGCCGAATTTGGAAAATACGGATTTAATAAATCCCATTCGGCGGCCTATGGGATGATTACCTATCAAACGGCCTGGCTTAAAGCGCATTACCCGACAGAATTTCTAAAAGCTACTCTGGATTCCGATATTGAAACCACCGAAAAACTCATCAGTTTTATCCATGAGGCGCGTCAAATGGAAATCAGCATTTTGCCTCCCGACATTAATGAATCTAATGAATATTTTACTATCATAGATGATAAGACCATCCGATACGGCCTTCTGGGACTCAAGGGCGTTGGCCGCGCTGCTGTTGAAAGCGTTCTAATTGCGCGCAAGAAAAAAACGTTTGCCAGTATTCTCGATTTTACTTCGCGGGTACATTATCATCAATTAAACAAAAAACTTCTGGAGGCGCTGGTTTGCAGCGGCGCCTTTGATTCCATGGGCTACACAAGATCGTCCTTGTACGATCAAATGGAAAATATTTTATCCCACGGGAATTCGCTTCAAAGAGACAAGGAAGCCGGGCAGTCATCTCTCTTTGAATCTGGCGAAACCCAACCGGCGGCTTTTCATTTACCGCAGCTTGCCGAATGGGAGGAAAATAAAAAACTGCAGCTTGAAAAAACAACCCTGGGTTTGTATTTGACTTCTCATCCATTAAACAAGTTCATCCAGATTCTCTCGGAAACAACCATTACTCCTCTGGAAGATGCCGACGATGGAATTAACACCGAGAGGCAGTTGACCTTTATTGGAGTTATTGAAGAGTCCAAATCGATGACCACAAAGCGCGGCAGAAATTATATCCGGATGATAATATCTGACTTGAGCGACCGCATGGAAGTACGGATATTTGAACCGCTTGCTTCGGAAGCAAGGCCTTTGCTGATTGAAAATCAAATTATTATTCTGGATACAAAAGTAACCATAGCCAGAGACACGGATTCTCCAAACATCCAGGTTATTGCCAATAAAATTTACTCCATTGAAACCCTCATGGAAAGAGTGAAAAAAAGTCTTCACTTGTTTTTGGGAGAGCAGGGCAATGATATCATAAAAAAGAAAATTCAGGATATTAAAAAAATATTATTTCAAAACAAGGGTCAGTATCCGGTATTTTTGCACTATAAAAACCATGAAAACAAGGTAGAGGTTGTCAAGGCGCATTCCATGTTTTCTGTTTCTTATTCTGAAAATCTGACCCGAGCGCTTCAACCATTGCTGAATTCTGAAAATCATATTGCCTGGAGAGTTGCCGGGCAAATTCAGGTGGCCGACAAATCTTTTAAATTGGGCTAATCGATATGAAGCCTAAGCAGGAACTCAATATTCATGTCAAAAAATTCGACCTTTTTCAGATTAGTGTTTCCGTCAAAGCAAGATTTTTATTTTTATAGATATCCTTAATCTTTTGTATGCCTGTTTTTTGCATTATCTGCATTAATTCATGTGAATAATTTTTCAGAACCGAATATGCGCCAAGTCTGCCACAGGCAATTACAGCGATGCAAACCGGACGCCCGACAAGAACGCCGTCTGCCCCAAGTGAAAGAATTTTAAATATATCTTCGCCGCTTCGGATTCCTCCGTCGGCAAATACTGTCATTTCTGGGCATCGTTTCTTTACCGTTTCTGCAATTTTTTCCAGCACCCTTGCCGCGCCGGGCAACGTATCATCGATACGCCCGCCGTGATTGCTGACGACAATGGCGGCAGCCCCGGCGTCAATGCTCATTAATGCAGCATCAACGCTCATTATTCCCTTTAGAAAAAACGGAAGTTTACTGTGAGACGATATTTCTTTAAGATCGGCAGATGTTTTCGCGGCCATTGCCTGATTTTTCAATTGCATGGTAACGAGGTTTACCGCATCAATATCCATCCCCCATCCATTGGCTCCGACTTCTTCTGCATCGAGAATTTTGCGGATGATTTCGTTATTATCTTTCCGCGGCTTCACAACGAGATAGCCCCCGCCGGATTGCCGAATTGCCTCAACCCCGATAAAATGTTTGTCGGGGCTCGCCCCGTCGCCAAAAAGCGCCGGTAACCCCAGTTCTCTTAAACCCATGGAGCTTTCAACAGCCAGATCATACTCAGTAATGCTGCCTCCCATGTTTGTTATCGAACCGGTTACAGGGGCATTTAAAACCGGTATAGGTAGTTTTTTGCCCATAAAATTTGTCGACAAGTCTGGAGATGAAATGCCAGAGATAATATTCCGGGGATAATTTATTTGAATTTCGCCAAGCGCCGCAGAATTATCGTAAAATGATTTCATGGCGTCCGTCCCGCCCATACCGGGAACTCCTGAGGAACAGTTGGTTCCATCGCAGATCTTGCACACATGACAGTATGATTTGTTGAATTTTTTTCTGGCCAGTTCGTTTATTTTTTTTTGGCTGATTGATTTCAGTTTTACCTTGATCTGGCTTTCTTTCTGAAGACGCAAAAAACAGTTTTCGGCAGAAGCAAGATTTGTTCCTGAAATAATAACATTGGCTGGCTTGCCAAGGTTACTCTGTAGAGATGAAATATAATCCCCTTTGCGGTAATGAATGAACACATTGCGTACATGCGCATTTTGACAGTTCAGAGTCTCTGGAATTTCTATTTTTTCCAGAAGGCCGGGTTTTGTCAGTAGCGCTCTTTCGAGGGTCACATTATGGTACTGCTCATTGAGCTTGTCATTAATAATTTGGGGAAGCTTGTTTTCCAGTATATCGAGATATGCATCCAGGAGATCATTATCTGAAGAATAGGGGTACGTATGCGTACTCATAAAACCACCCGAAAGTCTTGTTGCGATTTCACCGATTATTATTTCATCTTTAGAAACGACCCGGATATCTCCTTTCAGGGCGCCGGTATACGGATTTTCAGAAATCAAGCTTAAAGCCCGGGCGACAGCATTCAGTTGAAGCAGTATCTTCCCGGACGCCGTTTTTGTTTTTTGCGCAGGCATTGTGTGACCGGTTTCAATAAAAAACCGTCCATCTTTTAATTCAATATTACGATCAGCAAGGCCCGTAATATATGTTTCGCCGGCATAGCAGAGCGCATCTACGGAAAGCTCATCGGCTTTGATATACTCTTCAATTATGATTTCTCCATCAGATGACTGCGACTGTGCAAACTCAAAGGCAAAGGCAAGCTCATGCGGATTTTTAAAAAACATTACCCCGCGCGCGCCCATATTGTGAACCGGCTTAATGACATATCCATTTCCGGAATTATTTTTTATGGCCCATTTTAAGGTATCGTTTTTGTCGTTTGAGACATAAAAGGCCGGCTGCTTTAGACCGGCGTTTGCCAGAAAAGTCCGCATTTTCCCTTTGTTGGTAGTTACTTGTGCCTGCATGGAAGTCAAGCCGCCAAGATGGAAAGCCTCATTAACGGCGGCGACAGACCTTGTCATATCTGTGCCAATAGTGCAACAATAATGAAACCTGGCATGGCAGGTTTTCAGCTCAGCAATAAGGGCGTTTGCGTCGTTTGTAGAGGCTTTAATAAAAATATCTGCATGCTTAACCCCCCTGGCATCTTTGTTTTGATCGGCAACAATAACCAGCCAACCTCTGCTTTTGGCTTTTAATATGAGCGGCGTTTGAAGCAGACCTGCGCCAAGAATTACAATTCCTTTTGAAGCCATGGACGTTATCTCAGGTCGGATAAAAATGGATTAAGTTTTTTCTCCTCTCCAACCGTCGTATCCGGTCCATGACCTGCAATAATTCTTGTTTTATCGGGATGCGTTAATATTTTGTCATTTATGGATTTCATCAGTACTTCGTAGTCGCCTTTCCACAGATCGGTTCGGCCAATGGAATTCTTAAAGATTACGTCGCCAACGACAAGAATATCTTCATCCACATTCAAAGAAAATGTGCAGGATCCGGGAGAATGGCCGGGTGTATGCATTACCCCGACTTTCAGACCGCAAATATCCAGAACGTCATTATCCTTTAAAAAATTATTTATCTTTACGCTTTGCGCTGCCACGGAAATCCCAAACATGGAGGCCTGCGAAGAAATATTGTCCCATAAATACTGATCTTCGGAATGCAGATAAACCGGAATATTGTGGTCTTTATAATATTTTTCAATGAGCGCAGAACCTCCTGCAATGTGGTCAAAATGCGCATGCGTATGCAATATACATTTCAAATCCGCATCATTTTTTGTTATGTATTCATAAATAAAATCTTCGTTGCCCCCCGGGTCGATTAAAAAAATTTCCTTTGTATCAGCATTGCTAACCAAACAACAATTTACATCCAGCAGTCCCGTTGGGACGACTTTAATTTTAATAGATCCGTTGCTCATTTTTTTAATAGCAGTTCTTCTTCCAGAATTTTTTGCACCTGTCTTTTACAGGTTCCGCATCCGGTACTTGCTGTTGTATCTTTGGCGATGGCCTCCAGCGAATGATTGCCGCGTCTTATCGATTCGATGATTTGCTCCCTGGTGACTCCTTTACAAAGGCAAATTTTTACAGGCCGCCTGATTTCAAATGTTTCATTTTCCATTTTATATTTCTATGATAACAAACTTTCTTTTTCCTGTTCTAAAAAGATGCTTTCCTGCACCCAGAATCAGCTTTTCATCGCTGACGGTTTCAAAATCCATTCCATCAAGAAATTTATAGACGCCTCCGGATTGAATGAGCCGCTTTGCCTCTCCATTGGAGGCGACCATGCCGGACAACCGGAGGGCATTTAATATTCCTATTTTGTTGTCGGTTAAACTTTCTGCTGGCGGTTTAAATACAGGAATATCATCCGGAAGACCCCGGTTTTCTACATTATGAATTTTTTCCCACTGCGAAATGGCCTCATTTGCAGTTTGTTCATCGGAAAAACGAGCTGTGATTTCGGAGGCCAGATTTTTCTTTGCATCTTTTGGATGAAGATGTCCGTCATTCACTTTTTGACGTAAATTTTTTATTTCATCAACGGATAATCCGGAAAGAAGTTCATAATAATTCCACATCAGATTGTCGCTGATGCTCATTAGTTTGCCAAAAATTTCTATGGGAGCCTCTTGAATTCCAATATAATTACCCAGCGACTTGCTCATTTTTTTTTCGCCGTCAAGACCCACGAGAAGCGGCAAGGTAATTATAGATTGCGGAGTTTTATTGTATTGGGTTTGCAGATCTCGCCCAACCAACAAATTAAATTTCTGGTCGGTGCCCCCCAACTCAACATCGGTTTCCATCGCAACCGAATCATAACCCTGAAGCAACGGATATAAAAACTCAACAAGAGAAATTGCCTGTCCACCCTCGTAGCGTTTGCTAAAGTCGTCTCTTTCAATCAATCGGGCGACTGTATATTTGGCGGTCAGCGATATGATATCCTTTAAATTCAGCGTCTTTAGCCATTGGGAATTAAAAACCACTTTTGTTTTTTCAGGACTTAATATTTTAAATACCTGGTTTTTATATGTTTCTGAATTTATTAATATGTCTTCTTGCGATAATGGTTTTCGGGTTTCCGATTTTCCGGTCGGATCGCCAATCATGGCAGTATAGTCACCAATCAGAAAATATACCGTATGTCCAAGCTGTTGAAAAACCTTTAATTTTTGAAGCAATACCGTATGCCCAAGATGCAAATCCGGAGCGGTTGGATCAAAACCAGCTTTGATTTTTAACGGAATTCCGGTATTATGACTTTTTAAAAGTTTTGCCCTGAAGTCATATAAAGGCAGAATTTCTTCGCACCCTCTGGAAATTTCCAGAAAGGCGGATTCAAGCGCATCGGGAAATATTACTTTTTGCTCGTCCGTTTCAGACATGAATATTAACCATGAATGGATTCGAGATACTTTTCAGCTTCAATGGCAGCCTGGCATCCGCTTCCCGCCGCAGTAATTGCCTGGCGATAAAAAGAATCCTGAACATCGCCTGCCGCAAAAACACCCGAAATTTCAGTAGCGGTACGATCCGGTTTTGTTATCAAATAGTTTTTGTCGTCCATGGAAAGCTGCCCTTGGAACAAGGCTGTATTTGGATCGTGTCCCACAGCGACAAAAATACCCTGTACCGGAAAATCCACAATGGAATTGTCGCGAGTATCCTGAAGTTTGACCCCCGCAACGGTTCCGGTTGCCGGATCCCCGTAAATTTCCGCAATGGTTTTAAATGTGAGAATTTCAATTTTGGGATTATTTTTGGCGCGGCCAATCATAATTGGGCTGGCTTTGAAAACATCCCTTCTGTGAACAAGGCTAACCTTTGAAGCAAATTTTGTTAAAAAGTTTGCCTCTTCCATTGCGCTGTCACCGCCGCCCACAACAATTACATGTTTGTTTTTAAAGAAAAATCCATCGCAGGTAGCGCAGGCAGAAACGCCGCGTCCCTTATATTCTTTTTCTGAAGGAATTCCCAAAAAACGCGCGGTTGCTCCAGTTGCGATAATTACAGAATCCGAAGTATACTGTTTTCCATCGGCTGTAATTTTAAATGGCCTGGCGTCTTTAAGTTGTACGTCTTCCACGAGAGCGCTGATTAAATTTGCGCCAAATTTTTGAGCCTGTTTGCGCAAAAGTTCCATAAAATCCGGTCCCATAATGGCATCGGGAAATCCCGGAAAGTTTTCCAGGTCGGTGGTAATCATTAACTGACCCCCGCGCTCAATGCCTTCAAAAACTACTGTCTTTAAATTTGCCCGACCTGCATAAATTGCCGCAGTATAGCCTGCCGGTCCAGATCCAATGATTATCGCGTCATAGTGCATATTGTTTTCGTTCATATAGATCAATAAATATAATTTGAGATGACTTGGCCACCATAAATAGACGAAGTGTTTCGGCAAGACTGCGCAATCTCTTTTTTCTGGAAGGGGTTTGAGACTTTTTGCGGTATTGCGCGCAAAAAATGAAAATTTTCCCCAAATTGAAATAATTTACGAGTTCATCCCCGGAGATGAATTCTGTTCATGATTGGTGTTTACTTTGGCTGGTTTCAACATATCGCTGTGCAATTTTTTGTGCAAGATGACGAATGCGTGCAATATACCGGGCTCTTTCGGAAACCGAAACGGCTCCCCGCGCATCCAGCAGATTGAAGGCAT
>JAOUFE010000188.1 GCA_029858425.1 Spirochaetia bacterium
TCAACCGATTTGGTGTTTAACTCTATTCCCCGTTAAATATCAAATCGGTTCTAACCAATACCCAATCAACTTACTTTTTCAATACCATCATAAAATCGAACGATTCGTCCGCTTGAAAAAGATCAGGTCAAAGTAAGCTTTGATCTTGGCGGTCCTCTCATGCATTTATTTGGAACAGTTATACCTTTGCCTCTGACTTCTGTGGGCTTTGCATACGGTGTGCATGAAAATATTACGATAAATTCCGGAGCCTATATTACAGAAGCTTTGTTCGGGGTCATCCACCTGGATTTAGGCGCGACATTTGGAATTATAAAGCCAGATGGTTTTATTCCCGGAATCAGCGTCTCGCCCACTTTTGCCTTCATGCTGGATGTCTGGCAGAAAAACTTCAGGTTTTATCCGGTTGTTGATGCCAATCTGTACTGGAATGTATCTGAAAGAAAAGACATTGCCTATCTTGGTTTAAGCAACTGGTTTGAGATGGCCACAGTCAGGGCAGACGGCGCTCCCCAGAAAAATTTCTGGATGCCGTCTTTAAATGCAGGATATACGTTTTCTCTGAATAAATGGCTGCTAACAGCCGAAGTCAGGTATATGGGTTTTCATTTAAACAGTAAAAACCTGGTTCCAGACTATGTAGGAATTGGGGACAATGGGGCAATCGGGGTTTATTTATCGGCGGCAATGTTATTTAAGTAGTTATGAAAAAAATTCTAACATATTCCATAATTTTTTTAAATTTGTCGTGTTTCCGCCTGGACTCTTTCCTGTTTGATCCGGAAAAAATAACTTCGTACCAACTCGATAATTATACCGGTCATGTTCAGTTTAAGCTGGATTCGACTTATGCCATTGACCCGGCTTTAATAAGTATTTTTACAATGAACTCCAGCGATGCAAACGGCAAAACTGTTCCCATTTATGCAATTTATATTGGCGATCAGGCCAGAATCCCTCTGGACAAAGTAATTTTGTATTGCGAAGGAAACAGCCATCATATGGATTATTACTGGCAGCGAGGTAAACTTTTGGCAAACCTTGGACCAGCGAAAAATACATATGGAGTAATGATGTTTGATTATCAAGGCTACGGCATGTCAGGGGGAAAGCCCTCCGAGAGCAATCTTTACCGCGATACGGATGCGGCATTGGGGTGGCTTAAAAGTAAAGGTCTGACCAATAACAGATTGATTATGTATGGATATTCGATGGGAAGCGCTCCGGCCACCAATTTAACAGCCAATGCACGATCCATGCAGCCAGGTCTGTTGATTCTGGAGTCCCCATTTGCCTCGGCGGCGATTATGGCACAGGATGGATCCGGACTTGATCTTCCAGGCTCTTATTTTACAAATTTACAGATAGATAATGGCGCTGAAATTAAAAAAGTTACCGAACCGTTTTTATGGATGCATGGCAAAATCGATGACTTTGTAAATATAGGGCAGGGTGAAATTGTTTATGTAAATTATGGCGGAGCAATAAAAAAAGCGGTTCGTGTAGATGGCGCCGGCCATTCCGATGTTCCCAAAGTTATGGGTTACGATACTTATCTTTCTTCGATCCACAGTTTTATTCAGACTAATTTGCCTTGAGTATGACAAAAAACGCCAAAAAAATATTTCAGGCTCCTATATAGCATACTGGAGTATAAACATGAATTGGGTGTATCCGCGATTTTACCTTGATAGCGGCAGCTTCCTCATATTCAAATTCATTTTGAGTCGCTTCATAAGTTACCTGGTCGCATAAAATTGATGTGGAGGCCTGCATTAATGACGCCGTCATATTTACGATGGTTCCGTGCATCGTATATTCATTTCTTTTTTCGGAACCCACCAACCCGCAAAAAACAGAACCGGTTCCAACTCCAATGACGCAATCCATACCATTTTTCTTAAACACATCCCGGAAGGTAAAAGCTGTCCTGACTGCTCGAACAGGATCGTTGTCGTGTACCAGCGGCGGTAACCCCTGTGCGGCAAGCAAAACAGCTCCTTTGTCGTCAATGCCAAACCGGTTAATGCTGCCTTCGTATTGATAAAGGCAGCGCTGGATAATTTGCATAATATCGTTTATATAATTTACATCGTGTGCCTTGCCGGCGTCAAAGTTGCATACCTTTAAAAAGATGACAGAGACAGGACGATAATCAGCCAATCTTGAGCTCGCATTATCTCCCACTTCAGATAAAATGGCTCGTGGAATATATGCCCTGAGAGCCTCAGCGGAAGTTAAAGGCATTTCATTTTCTGGTTCATGGATGTACGGTTGTCTTAAATCCTGGATATACAAAATCGGCTTGTTTACTTCCCTGGTTTCAATATATATGGATTCCTGATTCTGGTTCTCTGTAATTTTCATGTCATTGTGATGAAAAACATTCAAAGAATCGAGCAGGGCGCAGACTTCTTTTGATATCACAAATTCTCCGGCTTTGGCAACTCTTCCTGCCCGGGTCGCCTGGATCATGGCCTCTCCGGAAAATACAAGCTCCCATCTTCCGAATATTCCTCCGACATGATAGACTGTCAGAGATCCGTACCCAAGCGCGATCCGCGCATTAAGCGCCATCCCCTGACTTAAAAAGTTATTGGCCTTTATTTTCAGGTTTAAGCCGCACCGCAATGCCTGGACAAGCGAGTTTTCAATGTTATTGTTTCTTGATACCGGCCATATGGCAAAAACAGCATCGCCGGCAAATTTTACAATATCTCCGCCATATTCCAGAATAATATCTGTCATCATACCAATGTATGTATCGAGCATTTCAACAAGCTGAGTAATATCTCCCGGATTTTTCCCCGCGATTTCCTCCGTTATTTTACTGAAATCGGCCATATCGCTAAACAACATGGCCGCCTCTCCTTCCTGGAATTCGGGCGTTACCGGAACCTGAAAGCGATTTCTCATTTTCTCCTGAAGCAGGCGAGGAGTGTGGCTAAGCATGATTTCAAACGCACGGGTCATAATTGGTTTTGAACTGGAATATTCCCAAATAATTATATATACTGAAACATTTTCATTTAGCAGACTGTTTTTCAATCAAGATGTATTCTGAACCGTTCATAATATTATTGTTATTCAATTGCGCAATCAATTTTCCAACCATTAATTATGCGCCTCTGACAGCGATTCTCGGTGAATATTTTTATAGCTGGATAAACTTAATTTCGCTGGTACAGGAATTGGCTTTTTTTACCTATTTCACGGC
>JAOUFE010000072.1 GCA_029858425.1 Spirochaetia bacterium
CCAATTTGATTTAACTGTAAACGACGATAAAACTATAATATTTCGCCCTTTCCGGATAAAAATTCCGGAGAAAGGAAAATATTTTTTCCATTTACCTGCGCGAGTTTGGGAGCATTAAAAAGCATTCCGATATCCGGATCCCGGAAGACAATATTTTGCGAATTTTTTACAAAATCAGGATAAAATTTTCCATAGCCCGACCAGCAAGCCTTAAAATTCCCTTTACAAAATGTCTGTGAATAGCGTAAAATAGTTTCTAAAATGAACGTGAGAGAAGCTACTTTTTAGTAAATATTCTTTTTAAATGCAACCACAGGGGCGTCTGCATGGCGTCTCTGTGGCAAATTATTTTTTTGCACAGCATCAGATGCGGCACACATTTTTACTGTAACTAAAAAGTAGCCGCTCCCTCTTTGCCGGGAATATTCTGAATGAATGCCGCTTTTATATAACCTTGTGAAATTTGTTATAAGAGGGGATTTTATCTATCAGACTTTTGTTTTCATTTAATGCTTTTCGCATATCGTAGGAGGATTGTATATTTAACCAGAAATTGGGACTTTGGTTGAAAAATTTCCCAAGGCGTATGGAAATATCGGCAGTAATCCCCCTTTTACCATGAATAATATTGCTCAAATTTGCCCGCGGAATCCCTGTTGCCATGCCAAGGGCATACGCGCTAATTTTCAACTCGGTGAGATATTCTTCTTTTAAAATTTCCCCTGGGTGAATATTCATGTATTTTTTCATATTTTTCCTAATGATAGTCTACTACCTCTAAGTCATAAACATTGTTGTTGTAAAATCTAAAACAAATTCGATACTTCATGTTTATGGATACACTATACTGGCCTTTTCGCTCTGCGCCCAATAAATGCATGCGATGACCTGGCGGCAGAAGCAGGTCTTCTGCTTTTTGTGCCGCGTCGATCTGAACCAATTTGGATAAAATTTTTCTCTGGATTTCAAAAGGAAACTTTTTTGATTTTTCGCCCCAGAAAATTTTTTCTGCTTCGCTATCTTTGAAGCTTTTTATCACAAAACATATGGTTATCGCAATGATAACCGCCGTCAATTAAAAAATATCTTCTATTTATACTTTGAAAGTAAGTTCTCAATAATCAGGCAGGGCTTTTTAAATTATTCCGGCTTTGGTTTTCAATAATTTTTTCAGGCCGGCGATCAGATGGGCGTCGGAAATTCTGTCGCGTAAATAATCCTCGAAGAAAATTTATCATTGCTCCAGCGATTGGCGGCGGGATGAACATTCAAACTACACAAATTACAGGTCAAAGTTCTGGCAATACACTAAACAGAATTCCATGGGCGGGCATTGGAGCAGAAGGTGCTTACATTATTAATGGCAATCTTCATGCAGTAATAAATATTATTGGTCTGTTAGAATTTGAAAAAAATATAATAACCTTTATTCCTGCATTTTTTGTGGGAATCAATATTTATTTATAAGAATATGGATAACACCGATTTTTATTTTTTCTTCGTTTAACATGAAGGAGGAACGAAAACCTCCGGGGATTCATTCAGGACGTGAGAGTGAAACCAGAGGAACAAAAAATCCAGCAGAGATCGCGCCGCCCTGCAATCTCCCGAAAAATCACAATCCTGTTCACCACCTCATCGCCAATATCCCTTTCGCAGACAGCTTCAAACTGGTTTATCATTTCAATTAGGCCTGACCTTCTGCGATCCATCTCAGCATATCCGGTTTTGTATTCCGACCCCCCGCTCGATAGACATATATACCTCCTGCCTTTTATTGTAAGGGATAGCATATTTTTTTGCGCCTGTCTTCCGGATTCCGGAATCCGGATTACTTTTTTCAAAAAAAATAACAGAGGGGAAGCGGAGGCTTGGCCGCAGCGAGGGGAGATTTCTCCCCTTTTAAAAGCTTAAATAAAAAAATACAAAAATTCCCAGGCGCCACCTTGCTGTATTTTCCGGAAAAACGCCCTTTTTTCCTGCTGGACAAAGGGGAACAAATAATAAACATTGATAGCATGAAGACGGGGATTGTTTCCGATCATGGCGGTTACCAGCTTAAAGAAGAGATAAAAAAACGCTTTCACAATATCAAATGGCTGGACTTTGGATGCCCCAACGAAGAATCTGTGGATTATCCGGACATGGCTAAAAAAATGTCCGATGCAATACTGAAAAATGAAATTCAAACAGGAATCGCCATTTGCGGCACGGGCATTGGAATATCCATTGCATTAAACCGCAACAAAAAAATACGCGCTGCCCTGTGCCACAATATTTTAACGGCAGAAATGGCAAGAAAGCACAATGACGCTAATATTCTTTGTCTTGGAGGTCGAATATTAAATGGTGAGCAGGCCGGTTCCATTGTGGAAACTTTTTTTTCTACGAACTTTGAGGGCGGTCGCCATGAGAGGCGAATTGAAAAGCTCGATACGATATTTTAGTCTTTTTCTCTGCTTTTTATTTCCGGGCGGGTTACTTTTTCCGGAAACAATTCATCTTGGAGACAAAAAAATTCCTTACAGTCTTTTTTTTACTTCGGATGTGGATCTACAAACTGCGGCCAACGGAAATCAGGAGATAAAACTCAAACGTCAGGCATATCCTCTTTCCTATGAAGACTCGCTGGACTCGCTGTATATCTCCTTTGATAAAAATTTTGACGATATCAAATCGGGCAGCATTTTAAAAGCCCTGTTCAAAACCAAGGATTTTGAAGATTCTGTGGGCAGCGCGGGAAGCTTTGAACAGCCCATACACGAGATGTGGGTAGCTCCGTCAGACTACATGTTCCTGAACAACGATACAAATACGGGAGATTTCTCTGTTTATTTTCGCATGAGACCATATCAGTTGCGCAGAAGAATGGATGTAATCCAGAAAGTGGGTTTGTTTGAAGGCAGAAAACAGGGCATTTACTGCGGATGGGAAAGCGGAAAGTTGTTTTTTGAATTTTTCAATTTTTTCTGGAACCATGATACGCCATTGCCCGATTTAAAAATTTCAACACGCGACAGCTTTCAGCCCAATCGTTTTTATTCTGTTATGCTCAACTATAAATATAACGACGGTTCTTTGACGCTTTATCTCGATGGGGTAGAACAGGAAAAAATTTATGCGACATCAGACTTCTCCCGGAATGCTACCATTTTAACGCCCAAATTCCACCGGTGGGACAGATCTCCCGTCATCATTGGCAAGAATTATGTGGGTGCGCTGGATGATATAATATTAAGCAACCACATGTTATCTCCCAATGTCTCCTCGGGAAAATTTAACGCCTTGAAAAAAAATGGTTCCAGAATTTCCCAGACGCCCGGGGTTGTTGTAAGCAATTTAATTGAGTTAAAATCTTCCAAAAGTAAAATTCAAAAAGCAACATTCGATGTTTCCGAGCCAGGAGGAACTGAAATAAGATTTTATTTCAGAACCTCGGATAATTTGTTTCGCCCTGAAATTAGCGAAACCGCCATGCCATTTATAGAATTAACAAAGACGGCTCTGTCGGAAGCCAGAGCAAAATATTTTCAATGGAAGGCTGAGCTTTATTCCGACTCTACGGGGACAACCACCCCGGTATTAAAAAGCATGGATTTAAGCTACACCTATGGCAAAGCTCCGCAACCCCCGCGGATGCTCTCTGTGCTTGAATCCAACAACAGCGAAGTAACCCTTGAGTTTCTCCGCAGCCTCGAAATGCATGTTATCGAAGGCGGAAGATATCATATATACTACGGTATCAAGCCGTATCAACCGATCGGGGCAATCAAATACAAATCTTTTGAAAAAAGTGAAAACGGCGAGATGAAGGGAATTCCCATAACCGATGCCGACAGATGGGTAACCGACGACCAGCGTTACCAAAACAGGATAAAGCTGACCATTACCAATGACATGATTCGGGATAATGAAACCTATTTTCGCAACAAACCCGAATTGTCCTACGAATTCCCCCTGTTATACAAAAACGTCCCTTATTATTTCTGGGTTACGTCATGCGATAACGAATGGAGCGAGAAACCCGAAAACTCCGACCATGAATCGGCGCCATCAGGTTTAGTCGCTGTCCGCCTGCATTAATCAGCAGTTGCAGGAGCCGCTCTGGCATCCGCCGCCATGTTCGTGAGCATGTTCATGCTCGTGATGACCGCCTCCGCAGCATTGATGCTCTAACGCAGCCAATTCGTCCTCTGTAGCCTCGCGCACTTCATTGACTTTAATGCTAAAATGAAGGGTTTCTCCGGCAAGAGGGTGGTTGCCGTCCATTACAACGGAATTTTCATTAATTTTGGTAACTGTAAAGATGCGCATTCCCTGGTGCGACTGCGATTGCAACTGCATTCCTGTTTGAAGATTTGGTATCCCCTGTAGATCTTCGATGGGTACTTCTTCTATCAAGTCTTCCATATAAAGTCCGTATGCATCTTCCGGCTTAATTGATACGGAAAACTCATTTCCTTCTTCTTTGCCTTCAAGGGCATTTTCAAGGCCAGGAATAATCGCCCCAACGCCATGAATATAACCTAAAGGATCTCCGCCTTCGGATGAATCTAAAATTTCGCCTTTGTCATTTTTCAAAATGTAGTCTATGTTTACATGTTTTTCTTTGTCAATTTTCATTTCATTTCCTTGCTTATTATTCTAATTATTTTTACCGATTATGGCTATAAAAAGTTCGTTTTTATTATTCTTGCCAAACAGTCCAAGGCTGCACAAAATTTAGTTAGAAAGTGGCGTTTTTCCCCGAAATTTTCATCCAGCAATGGAGAATTTCCGTAAATTCTATACTCAATGACATAAAATCAAATTAGGGCGTGGGTTTTACCTGCGTGAGTTTGGGAGCATTAAATTTTATTCTGTCCTTTAACCCGCCAATATTGATTCCCGGGATTATTTATTTTCATCCGACATTATCGGATACAATATTATACCGCAAATCATCCCTGACGGCAAATACATCTGGGCAGTAGCTGATGATGGCACCGGCAAAATTCAAATTATTAAATTAGCGCCGAAGGGATCTTCTACAGCAGGCTGCAATCAAACAAAAACCGTGCTTGTCGAGCCTGACTTTTTCCAGAATTTTGGTATTCCTGGAATTGCAATGATTGGCATCGCCCTTCACCGCAGGGAAGTGAAAGTAACATGAACTTAACGGTTGATACAAGCGAGGATAGCGTGGTTTCCAATGCTTATGTTTACAATTTGCCCCGGATCTGAAATTCCTCTTTAAATATCCAGCTCTTTTACTTTTTTAGCGTTACTTTCAATAAATAATCTTCTGGGTTCTACCTCATCGCCCATTAATACAACAAATGTTTTTTCGGCAATGACCGCGTCATCCATGGAAACCTGCATCATTACCCTGTGTTCAGGATTCATCGTAGTCTCCCATAATTGCTCCGGATTCATTTCCCCAAGACCTTTATATCTTTGGATAACAAAGGATTTGTCTTCGAGGGTTTCAACAATCTGGTTTTTCTCTTCATCCGAATAGGCATATTGTTTTAATTTACCGGCGCTGACAAGGTACAGCGGCGGGCGAGCAATATACAAAAAATTGTTTTCAATGATGGGCATCATATATCTAAAGAAAAAGGTTAAAATCAAAGTCTGGATATGCGCTCCGTCCACGTCGGCATCGGTCATAATTACAATTTTATGATAGCGCAGTTTTTTTAAATCAAACTCATTGCCAATACCGCATCCAATTGCTGTAATTAAAGCGGAAACCTCGGTATCTCCGAGAATATTTTCCAGCTTGGTTTTTTCAACATTTGTAATTTTACCCTTCAAAGGCAAAATGGCCTGAAAAAATCTGTCGCGCCCCTGCTTTGCCGAGCCGCCCGCAGAATCTCCCTCGACAATAAAAAGTTCGCTTTTTTCGGCTTCTTTGCTGGTGCAATCCGCAAGTTTTCCCGGGAGACCGCCGCCTTCCAGGGCGCTTTTTCTTCTGACCAGTTCCTTTGCTTTTTTAGCGGCCAGCCTTGCCCTTGCCGTCTCCATACATTTTTCAATGGTTTTTTTGGCATCAGCAGGATTTTCATCAAAAAATTGCACCAGACCTTCAAAAACCAGGGATTGGACAATTCCTTTGACTTCTCCATTTCCCAGCTTCATTTTTGTCTGCCCCTCAAACTGCGGGTTGGGTATCAGGATACTGATGATGGCAGTTAGACCTTCCCGGACATCATCTCCGGTAAGTGTATATTCGTTTTTTTTATCGAGTCCGAGCTTCTTTTTGTAATCATTGATGGCGCGAGTAAGAGCGGCACGGTATCCTTCCAGATGTGTTCCGCCTTCGCGGGTATGAATGGCATTTGCATAGGCAAGTATTACCTCGTTGTAGGTATCGCAATACAGCATCGCAACTTCAACTTTAATATCTTCTTTTTCGCCTTCCAGGTGAATTACTTTTTTGCTTAATGGATGTTTATTTTCAGTAAGTACTTTTATAAACTCTACGATACCCCCCTTGTACTGAAAAATATCTTCCCGTACTTCTTCGCCCCGTTTATCGCTTAAAACAATTTTTATTCCCTTGTTTAAAAACGCAAGTTCGCGGAGTCTTGCCGCGAGAGTGTCATATCTGTATTCCAGATTATTGAAAATTTCTGTATCCGCTTTGAATTTAACCGTAGTTCCCTGAAGGGTCGACTTTCCTTTATCCTTGAGAGGCGCCGTCGGAACGCCGCGTTGAAACATTTGATAATGGTGCTTTCCGTCGCGATAAACAAAAACTTCCAGTTTTGATGACAGGGCATTTACAACAGAAACCCCGACCCCATGCAAACCTCCGGATACTTTATACGCCCCGTCTCCAAATTTTCCTCCGGCATGCAGCTTGGTGAGTACAACTTCGACCGTAGATACTCCCGCCTTGGGATGAATATCGGTAGGTATTCCGCGACCATCATCGGTAACGCATATTACGTTTTCGGGAAGAATTTCAACCAGAATATTGGTGCAGAAACCAGCCATGGCTTCATCAATGGAGTTGTCCACAATTTCATATACCAGGTGATGTAAACCCGGAAGATCCGTAGATCCAATGTACATTCCTGGTCTTTTTCGAACGGCTTCCAGACCTTCCAGAATTTGAATCTGTGAAGATGAATAGTCATTTCCATTTTTTTGTTCACTTGCGCTCATATATTTTCCTGTGGTTTATTGCTTTGAATTTTTTTTACTTCAGATATTAATTGTTCTATGATTTTGGAGTTTTCATGTACTTCTCCGGGATTTTGGGACAATTTCTCATTTTGAGACATAATGTCTTTAGTTTTATGGTTTTTTGTATACAGTTTACCCGTATGAATTTCTATTTTTTGAATGCCGGGGTTTACTTTTTCCTTAAGATTTTTTACAATTTCATTTTGATAGTAATGAAGTTGTTGCGCATAAATGCCGTGATCGGTAGCAATAAAAAGTTTTCCGGCGCGGTATTTGTATGGCTGAATATGATCCAGCAGAATGGCGGGTATTATTTCCGGGAAAACCTGCCCGGATTGCACGAGAATCAGCGATTCTGTTATTTTTTGATGATTAATTCTTGTGTTTTGTCCGATTATTTTTACCATGAAATTGGCGATGTCCTGTTCGGTAAAACCACGATTCACGATTTAGGATGAAAGCTCAAATTGATTTTGTCAAGCTAAAAACACATGAATACTGACTTGGTTGCGCAAGTTTGTTTTTTGCCCCCCCCACGGGGGCATTTACTACGAGCCGAGAGCCTGGGCATGAACTCGATATTCAGTCAGAATGATTTAGGCTGGCGTGTTTTTGGGACGCGGAGCGCTCCAAAAACGCGCATTTTAATACATTTTGATCTGATTATTGAGGTTCATGCCCAGGCTGTACGGGCTGAGTCAGTACATGTAAAAACCGTTTCTGTGATATTATGATTGACGTGGTAAATATTAATGCCGATATAATAATACAAATGTTCATATTAAAAAAGCTGAGGGTAGTGAACTGACCGACAATAGTCAGTTTCAGGGTGATAGATGAGTTCTCCTTTTAAAATTGCAAAGTTTCAGCCCAATGCATTTATTATAGTGGAAGGCAAAAAGGAGGCGGACAGCTTCTTTATTCTCCGGGAGGGGAAGGTACGAATTTCGGTTGAAATGCCCATTCCGGGAGAAGATCCAAACCAGAGCCTTGGCCCGGGAGATTTTTTTGGGGTAGTGGCCGCCATGAGCGCCCATCCGCATATTGAAACGGCGCAAACGATGTCTCCGGTATCTGTAATAGCAGTTGGCCGCGAACAATTTGGATCAATGATTCAAAAAAGTCCTCCTGTCGCCATGAAAATTATCCGCTACTTCTCGATGAAGCTGCGCAGTATCGACAGAGCAATCACAAAACTGTCATTTCATAATATTTCCGAAGAAGACCCGGAACTTATGTTTAAAGTGGGAGAGTATTATCATTCAAAAAACGAAATGAAGCATGGAGCCTACGCCTTTCAGAGATATTTACAGCATTTCCCTTCAGGTCGCAACTCGGCTCAGGCAAAAATGATGCTACAGTCGATGAATGCACCCTTTACGCCACCCCCTGAAAACAGGCAAAATTTAACCAGATTGTTTCAAGACCGCGAAATGATTTTCGTGGAACATGAACCTGGTTCGGAATTATATATTATTCAACAGGGAAGAGTTAAAATCACAAAAATCGTTGACCAAAATGAAGTGCTTCTGGCGGTATTGCAGCCCGGCGATATTTTTGGAGAGATGGCTCTCCTGGAAAACAAACCCCGCTCGGCATCGGCAACGGCCAATGGTACCGTTAATACTCTGGCCATTAACAAGGCAAACTTTGAAACAATGGTGGCAGCACAACCGCAGCTTGCCGTAAAGTTAATTACAATTTTAAGCGAACGAATCTGGACTTCAAATCGCCAGTTGGCCAATCTTCTCATTGATGACCCCATTGGCAGAATTTATGATATGCTGCTGACGCTGGTTTATCAGAAAAAAGTGCCTATCACTCCCAAGGGACAGCATGTGTTTGACATCACCAGCCAGGAACTTATTAAAATGCTGGGGTTCCCCCAGGACAAGGGCGAAGGCTATATTATGATGCTTATGGAAGATAAAAGCATGAGGCTTGAAGCAGGTAAAATTGTTTGCATGAATCTTGTAGAGCTGGAAAAGCAGGTTCAATTCTATCGAAAAAAAGCGTCTATGGCAAAAAAACGCGAAGCCTCCAGAGCCTGACAATAAAAAAGGATTGTCGCATGCGTTGAAAATCCGGAATTAACCTGATTAAATATGTCAGGTGACACGCAGAAAATTCGTCCGGTTGTTTTCTTAATCGTCCTTTTTTTGGTGCCCAATCTGATTTTTGCTTTTGTTTTTGTGCTGAGCCGGTATTTTGGCTCGGATGATTTTAACAACGATGTTTTAATCTTAAAGCGCGAAGGAATCATTATTGTTTTAAATAAAAAGGAAATGGAAAAAGAATCAGGGCAAAGCAGTATGACGACCATTGAGCATGACTTAAAACAAATGTTGAAGGACAGTAAATCAGGCGAATTAACTCAAAAAAAATGCGATGACGTTGAATGCTCTTTTACAATCCTGGGAACAGAAGCGGATCGTTTACAGCAAGTATTAAGCCCGGTTTTAAAAAAATTACCCTTAACCGCCGGTTATTTAAAAATGATTTATGATTTAAACAAGGCCAGTAAGCAGGTAAAGCGGATCTTTATTGACTTTATACATGAAAAAATCCGAAATTGTAACATATCATGCAACCCGTGAGTTTTTTAGAAAAATTCAATCTAATCGCAAAATAGCGTATATTAATCAAACAATTTCTGAAGAAGTGTTTAATACAGCCACGCATGGACTGGGGACTATACTTTCTATTGTGGGTTTTTTTTACCTTGTTTTTTTCTCCATCATGGATGGCGCATCTGTTCGCTTGATTACCAGCATTGTTTATGGGCTATCCCTGTCCTTCATGTATATCGCTTCAATGCTATATCATGGCGCCTCTACATATCGCAGGAAAAAATTTTTTCATATTCTGGATCATTCGGCTATTTTTATTTTAATTGCGGGAACCAATACGCCGATCCTGCTGGTCTATATGAAAGACCAGTGGGGACTGGAGTTGTGTTGGGCGAGCTGGATTTTGGCCACAACAGGCGTTTTTTTGGAGTTTTATTTTTCACAACGCATTCCTAAATATATTTCCATTACCCTTTATACTCTTATGGGATGGATGATCCTTTTTGCCGCCAAACCAATGTTTGAAAATTTACCATCGGGTCTTCTCCAATCGCTTTTTTTCGGAGGAGTCGCATACATGGCAGGTATATTTTTTTATGTCCGCAAGACATTATTTTTTAATCATGTAATCTGGCATTTATGTGTTCTAACTGGAAGCGCTTTTCATTTTATTGGAATATTAAAATACGTTGCCATGAATTAGGCTTTACATGGAAATTGTTATTGGTTTTTTTATTTCGTTTGCAATTGCGGTTACTGGCGTTGGCGCCGGCACCATTACCGCTCCGGTAATGATTTTGTTTTTATCGGTAGAACCTTCTGTCGCAATAGGCACCGCTCTTGTTTTTTCCGTTTTGGTTAAAATCCCTGTCGGCATCTCCTATTATTTTAAAAAACTCGTGGACATCCGCGTTCTTTTGCAAATGACCACGGGGGGCATCCCTGGAGTTATTGCAGGCTCCTTGCTTCTGGGGGATCTGACAAAAAATTCCAGTCTGAAATCTCTTGTGCTTGTTATTGTTGGTTCTATTATACTTTTCTCAGCCCTGATAAATATTATTTTCATGGTTAAGAAGTTGGACATTACGAAACATCATCATCGATTGAAATTTTTTTTGCCCATGTTTACATTTTTTATTGGTCTTGAAGTGGGTTTTTCCTCAGCGGGCGCAGGAGCAATGGGTACGCTTCTATTAATGTACACAACGAGACTGGAGCCACGTCAAATCCTTGGAACTGACATCATGTTTGGATTAATACTTTCTGCTGTCGGCGGCGGATTTCATTTGTCATTGGGGAATGTGGATTATTCATTACTGGCAAGACTTGCCATGGGGGCAGCCCTGGGTGTCCCGGCAGGTATTTATGGTTCAACAAAAATTTCGCCGAAACCATTTAAAGCCATACTTTTGATATGGCTTGTTTTTATCGGTTCGCAACTACTTCTAAGAGGATTGGGCCATTAAAACCGTAAAGAACGAATCACCCGGGAGTTTGGACATGAACCTCAATAATCAGATCAAAATGTATTAAAATGCGCAGTTTTGGGGCGCTCCGCGCCCCAAAACTGCGCCAATTTAAATCATTCTGACTGAATTTCGCGTTCCAGCCCCACTCGTTTTTGCAGGGATAATATGAACCTGGGTATGAACTCGTAAATCATTTCTATTTTATTTGGAGAAGAATATGTTTTTTTTTGCGCTTTTGCCGCTTTCGCACACAAGAAACGCAATCCCTCTCTCGAACAGGCTGAGTTTTGAGTTCATACAATCAGACGCCAATGTGAAAAGTGCGCCGTGGGGAAAAAGATTTGATACATTGTCTTCTTTTTGAAATGATGTTAAAAGATGAACGATAAAATACTGATTATTGATGATTCACACAGCATGGCAAAATCCATGGAGCTGATGCTTAGAAAATTTAAATTTCAGGTAGAATGCGCTTTCAACGGAAAATCCGGGGTTGAACGTATTAAAATTTTTAAACCAGATTTGATTTTTCTGGATATTGAAATGCCCGGATGGAACGGTTTTGAAACGCTCATCGAGATCAAAAAATTAATGAACAGAAATTATACGTCCCATGTCATTATGGTATCCGGTCATCATTCCCATGACGATGTTATCAAGGCAATGCAAAACGGCGCCCAGGATTATATTGTAAAACCCTTTGATGAAGAACTCTTAAAAGAAAAATTAAAAAAATATTTAAAATTTTAAAACGGAAACCTGTTTGCATACTAAATGCGCAGAAAGCATCTATTATACACATTTTTGCCCCGTTTCCCGATGGTACAAGATTTGCACTTCAATATTCATTCAAATTACGGGGGAAACTATGCGAAATGCAAGATTTTTTTTTGTTTTATTTTTTATTCTTTTTTTAACTGTTCCTTTGTTTAAATCCAGCAATATATACTCAAAAGATGCCTCCATAGAACAACGATTGGCTGACATTGAAGCCTATATGAACAACGCACCGCGGGCAACAACCGCCGCAAATCCCCCTGTAGAGACCAAAGTGCCGGGGCCGGGGCCGGGTCATAATGCCTGGATGATGACCTCTACTTTGCTGGTTTTATTTATGACGCTTCCAGGGCTGGCTATTTTTTACGGAGGTCTGGTAAGGTCGAAAAATATTTTGTCGATCATGGCGCAATGTATGGGTATAACCGGGCTTGTGACAATACTTTGGTGGTTGTGCGGTTATAGTCTTGCTTTTGCCTCCGGCAGCGGCGCAGAAGGCGGTAGCACGATTCTCGGATCCATTTCCCAATATGCATTTTTAAAAGGCGTTGATTCGATGCCAAATACAGATTACAGTCAATGGGTTTCGCATAATGTATTTTCCATGTTTCAACTGATGTTTGCCATTATCACTCCGGCGTTAATTGTGGGGGCTATTGCCGAAAGAATGAAATTTGCTTCAGTATTACTTTTGATTACGTTATGGATGTTTGCCGTGTATTTTCCCATTACTCATATGGCCTGGGGCGTAGACGGGTTTATGAACGGCGTATGGAATTCAAAAGCAACCATCAAGGCTCTTGATTTTGCCGGAGGTACGGTAGTAGAAATGGCCTCAGGCTGGTCTTCGCTTGCAATCTGTATTATTGTTGGAAAAAGAAACGGTTATGGCAAAAGAGCAATGCCTCCCCACAACCTTGTATTGACTATGGTTGGTACCGGCATTCTCTGGGTAGGCTGGTATGGATTTAACGCCGGCAGCGCGTTGGCCGCAGATGGCGTGGCCGCGACAGCTTTTGTCAATACAACGCTTGCCGGAGCAGTAGCTGGTTTTGTCTGGCCAATGGTCGAATGGATTATGATAGAAAAGCCGACCGTACTCGGATTCTGTTCAGGGATTGTCGCCGGTCTCGTAGCAATTACCCCTGCAGCGGGTTTTGTCTCTATGGGCAGTTCGGTGTTTATTGGCATTGCGGCCGGAATTGTACCGTTATTTGCGGTTGTAAAATTAAAAAAATGGCTTGGATATGACGATGCTCTCGATGTATTTGGAATACACGCCGTTGCAGGAACCATCGGGATGCTCCTTACAGGTATTTTTGCCGACGATAAAATTAATCCTGCAATATCGGTTCACCTTGGAGAGCTTGTGGGTAAAACGCTCTGGATTGAACAGTTAAAGGCTATGGGACTTACCATTGTTGTCTCTGTTGTGGGCAGCGTTGTTGCCGCCTACGTTGTTAAAATCGCTATGGGATTGCGGACTTCAAACCTTGTAGAAGAACAGGGATTGGACATTCACGATCATGGTGAAGAAGGTTACGCCGACTTCCAGATTATGATTCGATAAGGAGTATAACATGAAACTAATAACAGCGATTATACAAC
>JAOUFE010000073.1 GCA_029858425.1 Spirochaetia bacterium
ACTGCCGGGGTTATCTATTTTTATAAGGAAACATAGACCACTCCGGTTTTGCCCCGTATATGAAAATAACTCCTCACAAAAATAATTTCGCAATAATAAAAATTATTAAAAAAGATATATTTTTCAAGTTCTTTTATTTGGTATTCTTGTTATTTCACGCATCGCTTTTTGCAATAGAATTTAATCCTCTTGAAAAATTAAACTCCCAATATAATGAATTTTCGCCTTCCATCAGCCCTGATGGAAAATTTTTGTTGTTTAGCTCCAAAAGAAATAACGACAAATACATGCATATCTATATCAGCCAGTTTAATCATGGCATCTGGTCAACGCCGGTAAAGTTTGACGCTCTAAACTCCTTATATAATGACGAAAGTCCATTTATCAGCCGCGATGGAACCATCATTGTATTTGCTTCAGACCGCGATGGATCTCGCCCGTTTAAATCAGGCGCGGTAGAAATAGTGTCCTTTGATATCTACTGGTCTCATCTAAAAAACGGAAGATGGAGCATCCCTGAAATTCTGCCCGGCGCTGTAAACAGCCCGTACCACGAAAAGGCTCCTTCGCTAAGCAATGACAACCGGACTGTTTATTTTACAAGATGGCCTCCTAACCAAATTCAAAAATCGAAAATAATGTACGCCGATTTTTCGGGCAGTAAATTCAACCAGCCTGCCCCGATGCCCGCTGAAATCAATTCTGGAAATATGGAAGCAGCCTTGATTCCGGATCAGAAGGGAACAGGGTTTTATTTTTCCTCGCGACGTGAAGGCGGATTTGGCGGATGGGATATTTATTTTATATCCTATAGAAACGGAGAGTATGGCCTGCCTGTAAATCTCGGTGATTCAATCAATTCAAAATTTGATGAAGCTTTTTTCTCTGTTTTGAACGGCAGAATCTATTATTGCTCCAGTTCTCCTGGAAACGGAAAAGATTTTGACATTCTGGAAGCATTTCTTCCTGGCCAAAAAGAAATTTTGATCAATGTAAGCGATTTGAATGATTTTCCGGTCAGGACAAATATTGAATTTAACAATATTTTTGAAAAAAGAATGCCTGAAATACTGCACAAAGAAACCAGCGATCAGGGGAGTCTGTCTTTTCCTCTGGATGATGACATTGGCAGTATCGATATTTTTATTGAAAAAGAAGGATATCTGCCGTACTATAAGAAAATTGAGAAAAAGGAGCTGCTAAATCCCCGATTTAACCTTGTACTAACTCCGATTAAAAATAATGCGACATTTTCTATTGAGGACATATATTTTGATTACGAAAAATCCGAAATAAAAAAAGAGTCTTTGCCATTTCTCTTGCGATTGGTTTCATTTTTACAGAAAAACCCGATGATTGATATAGATATCATTGGCCATACCGATATGCACGGAGAGGACGCATATAACCTGGAATTAAGCAAAAATAGAGCCCTCGCCGTAAAAAAATTTTTGGAAGATTCCGGAATCAATTCCAGACGTCTCAACAGCAGCGGCGTTGGGAAATCAGATCCGCTTATTGACGAAATCAACAGCCATGCAGATAAACTCAACCGGCGCACGGAGTTTAAAATCAGGGAAATAATAAATTGACCGATGAAATCCTTTTTATGGTCTATACTCCATGTGTTGTAAAAATATGATGAGCTGGCGCGTCTTCTTGAGAAGACAATTTATTTTTGTCATTATTTTTTTATTGTGCTCCCTCAATCTTTCGGCTGCATCATGGGCTTTGTTGCCTGTAAAATTTTCCGGCGCTGCAAACGAGCAAACGATCAACGGCGCATCATTTGATCCGGACAAGCCTGAAAATGCCTGGGACATGGCACAAATGCTGCGATTGTATCTAAAATCAAATTATGTAAATACCGTTTTACCAATGAGCTCCGTAATGAGAGCATATAAAAACAATCGCATTGGAATCAACTCTGATTTGACCCTCACAGAACTAAAGACGCTTTCCGAAAATATTGATGCAGACAAGTTGTTATTAACAAAAATATATTTTGCCGGTAAATCCGTAAATATCGAAACAAGAATTTATTTCTCCCAATCTGGAGTAATCAGCGACAGCGCCACGATTTCAGGGGAAAATTTGTATGAAACAATCGGCAGGTCACTAAAGCAACGGTTCCAGTTTAGCAGTAATAACTTTTTGAAACCGGAAAATAATTATTTTTTTATCTGGGGGATTGACGCATCCGGGAAAAATTACGAAGAAATTCGATCTCTTTCCAGTTTAATACGGGAACTGGATATCAGCAGAACCGCAGCAATTTCCATAGATGGTTATGGAAAGTCCCTTTATTTGCCGCCCACTCCCGAAAAGTTATCGTTATTTGATTACCTGGATCATATAAAATCGCAATCGACAGATACAACAGATCGTTTATTCCCGGAACTTTTGGAATCGGTATATTCTTTTGTTCTAAAAAACCAGAATGAAGAAAAAGCAATTGCGGTTGTTTTGGTATCATCAGCGCCAAAAAGCATGAGTTCCCGCCAAAAAACTGCAGGGTTTATCCGAAAAATTGGCCTGAAATCAGGATTACTGATTTTGGGAAACGGTCGACTCACCCCGGAAGAACGAAACTTTTGGTCCATTCAAACAGCCGGAAATTCGCACATTCAATACAGGGATGTAATTTACAAACAAAAAACCGGACTCGCCGATGGAAACTCGCTTTATCTGATCAAATCGGGAAACAGACTACTGGAGAGCAATACGAGTGAAATTGATAATTCCCATGAAATTTTTCTTTCCATAGATCAATCGAAAATCTTTACACAGGATAATATTTATCAAACCTTTGAATCGGCAACGCAAAGAAAAGTCGTCAGTCAGTATAAACCTGAAATCGCTTATCCGGTATCCATGTTTGGAAATTTAATGGAAGGAAATTCTTCTGACTCCAAAGAGACAAAATTAAGATTGCTGCTCTTAATGGAAAATAAACCCTTCTGGATCGAAGTTCCCTATCGATCTGTGCTGGATGAAAATGGAAATATGCTGTTATCTGTCGACAATAGCTACTTTTTTTTCCTGAATCTTGTCATGGGCGACCACGGGATGCCGTTCAGGAACTCTCCAAATTTTGCTGAAATTCTGCCAGATTCTGAAGTTTCCAGAATTCTGCTTTTGAATATAGAACAATACCTGAAAAATCCCGCCAGGTTTTTAAACCAATCCATTGCCAGAACATCATTATATATATTTTATGGAAAAGTAAAGGAAATAAAAATTGAAAAAAAATATATTTATTAAAATCCTTGCGTTCTGGATTTTAACCGGATGTAATTCCAAAATGCCTTATCTTCCTCCCCAGTATGAAAGGTTATCAAATCCCATTGGCATCAAAGTTTTTGCAAATCCAGGAAAAACATTTACCTTGTATTATTTTGTTCAGAACAAGGAATCAACATTTGATGGTTATAATATCTATGTCTCAAGAGAAGCAATTGGCAGCCGTTTTGATATAGCATCCAAAAAAAGTCTGTATCCGCCTTACACATTAAACGGAAGCTATCCGAGTATTCCGGATGATTCTGGAAATTTTAATGTCGATACTCCCAAAAAATTTATAATCAGCAATTTTATTCAGCCAGGCGTGGTTAATTCCGCTTCAAACAATTTACCTTTTGAACAGGGAACCCGGTATTTCTTCAAAATTACTGCTCATTCTTTCAATGGACAGGAATCGCTGTCCTCCAATGAAATATCTTCCGTTGCCCTTCCCTGACTGGAAATTATTCTCCGGTTAATCTCGCCAAACGTTCCGCAGGTCCAACGATATCTGTTACCCTCACTCCAAAGTTTTCATCGATAACCACAACCTCGCCTTTTGCAATTAATTTACCATTTACGAGAAGATCAACCGGCTCGCCGGCAAGTTTATCCAGCTCAATAATCGAACCTTCGCCCAGACCTAAAATATCTTTTACATATTTTTTTGTCCTTCCAAGCTCGACGGTCAATATCATTTGAACATCCAGCAACAATTCAATATTGGATGGCATTTGCCCTTTCATTCCGCTGGGCGTCAAACCTGGGTAACTAACAGGGTTTACGTTCACCGAACCTCCTGAATAATCTTTTTTGCCTTTGCTCATCTGAAATCCTCCGCTTGGTTGCCCCATTGTCGATTGCTCCCGTTCCGGAGCTGGCGAGAAAGCTCCTGACTGAGATCTGTCTTCATTTATCGCATTATTCCATGATATAACTGCATCTTCTTCTATGTATTGAGTCAACGTTGCCTGTTCCAAATCTGTCGAAATATTATACTCAAACTTTTTCAACCTGTCCGATCCGAAAGCAGGAAAATCACCCGCCCCTGAATATACCTTTGCAACAGGTGAAGACGGCGTAATTTCATCGTTGAACTTTCTGCCAAGATTATTGGAAAGCGATGATAGAATCGTATTGGCCAGCTCGCTCAAGGTGGATAAATATGCCTCATCCATCACCGCAGGCTCTTCGCTGGCGCCCATCATAGACATAGAAATTTGCTTTGCTGTATTTTCATCAAATACCATCAGGGTACGGTGATCACCCATACTGATGTCAATGATAATCGAATTTCCTGGTATCTCATTTCCTGCTGAGTCTGTACTGGAATCCGAGATTTGCAAATCCGATATGCTGATATTTTTATTTACAAGAGACGACGCAGATTTGGCCGCCCCGCTCATAGCTTCGTTAAATGCCTGGATTAATTCAGAAAAATCTTCGCCGCCATATACAGACCCGCTTTCATCAGAGGAATCAAAGTCCTGTGTATTTGAACTTTCTTCCACCTCGTCGGCGCCCATTAACAAGGCATCAATTTCTTCTTGTGATAAGGATGCATCTCCCATTCTTTACCTCATTAACTGATTATTAATTCCTCGAAATAGACTTCTTCAATTTTTCCCTGACTGAATATCATGTTAATTTGAGACTTTATCTCTTCGGCCAGATTTAACTTTTGCATTGGCGTCATAAGATCCTCTTTCTTCTTTCCGCCAAGAATAATATTTATAATATGCATCATTTGTGCCTGCCTCTGACCAAGCTCAAGTTCGAGGAGTTTGTTGTTTGTGTCATATCCAAAGGAAATGGTTAACTGAATGAAATGCGCTTCATCTGTGTCCGCAGTATTTACCCGAAATTCTTTCTGAAAATGATATGTACCAAGCGGAGGCGGAGCCGGGGCAATTACGATGTTTTGCTCCTCCCTGTATGCGTCTGTTTTTACTTTTTTGGCAATTAAATATGAAATCAAAACCATTAATAATACAGCCACCACGCTTCCGGCAACCCACAGAAGGATGGTGATTATTTTGGATCGACCGGCTCCGGCAATGGGCGCGCCAGCAAGAAGGTCTTCTTCCTGATCCTGCTCCTTCTCTTCATCTAATATATCATCATCTGCCATTTCTATACCTTCTGTTTCTTATTCACCTGGATTTTCATAATGTATTATGCATTGTTTTTCTTATCAATAAAAATCTTTCGATTATATTCTATAATCCTCGATATAATTTCGGAAGAATGTTCCTTTACAATTAGTTTTTTATCATTTACCAGCGTTACCACCGTATCAGGAGTTTCTTCCATAGTTTCAATTAAATCCGGATTAATGTAATATTCCGAGCCGTTGAGCCTTGTAACTTTAATCACCTTATAATTATCGGATTATGTCGCGATTATTTCAGCTTTTATTTTTCCTGGAATACTTTTTTTTACAAATTTGCCCGATATCCCTACCGGACTGAAATCTATAATTTGAATATCCGGAGTATTTTGAATCAGAGTTTCCATATTTTCCCTCGCTCTTTGAAATTCAAAAGATGTCTTGATAACCGAGTTGTTTTGCATTATTCCTGTTGATGTCCTTTGAAGCATTGCATTCCACTCGCGGGTTTCGCGGTTATTAAAGAAATCTCGTTTCTCATTGAACTTGCAATACCGGTTGTATATCTGGTTTTCGAGATAACAGAGATCCATTCCGAGCAGATAAACAGTTTGCCTGCGTTTATGCCTGATTGCGACATAAAGCGCCCAATACAAAGCTGCCCCCATAACTGTACCTGGCGATTTTAACATCATGGAGTCCTTTACGTTGGACTCAAAATCAAAATGGAAACTAAAGCACTCATTTACAGAAATATTCATATTCCTCTCACGGGCCCCTCTGTACACGGCAATTCGTTCTCCCCTTACATTTGACAAATAGCGATGGTGTCTGTTTTCCACCGTGAAGATCAGGCGATTTGTTTCAGGATATTTTAAAATAAATTTTTCTGCAACCACGTCGGCAAGAATAAATAAAGAGTCAGCGCCACAAAAGTATTCCAGTTCTTTTTCGCACACGTCCAGAGACGGGCCTCCGCCTGCAACAATAATGTTTTTATTTTTGCACCAATCAAGTAAATTTTCCAGACTATTCATTGGATTTAATTTTTTCCGTTGTATACCTGAATATTTGTATTTTTTCTGAGCAGAAGTTCGATGACAAGCCAGCCTTGACTTTTAAATGATCTATAAATGCTTTCTTGTCAGGTAAGCTTTCCCAAACGGTTGGCAAAAAAGTAGCCTGTTTATCTGCATACTTTAATAATATTCCGTCTGTATTTGCATTTACCTTGGCTGTTAAGTCCTCTTCATCCTTAAACGATATTTTTTTTAACCTCGATAAAATGGATATTTCTACTTCCAAATCCTGCATAGAATCAATGGCCTTAAATCTTCGATCCCCAAATGCTGCATCCCAGGCATTCAGAGAAACATCTAAGGCAAGTGGTCTAAATGCAGTTATCGTACCAATACAACCATTTAATTTGCCCCTGTTGAACACAGTAACAAACGTTGCGGCATGCAGTTTGTACTCAGAAGGAAGAGATTCAATGTCGGGGATATATTTTTCATGCTGCTTCAGTCCATATTCTATGGAATATAGAGCAATCTGAATCAATCCGTTTCTTAATTCCTGCGTAAGCTTCATATAAAACAAAAGGAGCCGTATCCAACTACTTTCGATTTATCGCCACTACTATCGCCAGAATTTGATAATAAAATACACTCCGGGGTCAACGTTTTTTGCTGTGCCGCCATCAGCAACCCCTTGATTCCAATCAATCCGCAAGCGTCATCATCGTGAAGATGTTCTATATCAAAATGGATAATGGCATCAGATGTATACCTGTCTTTCCTTTTGGCTTCATCATAACCTAAATAATGACTTAAATCAGAACTAACCACTATGCGTGTTTCCATATCTCCCCAGATTTTTTCCAGAAAATCCACAATTTGATATGGAGAAGCCCGGTTTGTTAGTGCAGGTAAAATTTGTACCTCATTGCCAAATATTTTTTGCAAAAACGGCAATTGTACTTCGAGACTATGCTCTGCTTTATGAGCCTCGTCCTGCACAAAAATACCGGGGTCTTGAACCAACTTGTTACGCAATTGTGTATCTACCGAAATATTTCCCATCGGCGTTTCAAAACAATCCGCAGACGAAAGAGCGATGCCTTTTACGGGAACCCTGTGTGAAGGACCAAGCAAAATAATTTTTTTAATGGTTTGCAAACTTTTTGTAAGCATATGATAGGCAGATGCGGCCACTCGACCGGAGTATGCGTAACCTGCATGAGGTACAATTAATGCTTTTGGATCTGCTTTGATATTCTCTTTATCAAATTCATTTAATAACTGATTCGTTAGAGAATTCAACTCTTCTTTATCTTCCGGATAAAAATAACCGGAAACTGCCGCTTTGCGTACATACATATTGCAAGGTTTGATAATATGTCTACATTTACAAGCAGAAACAGGATAAAATGGCTAAATTAATAATATGTACCCAGCCCGATATTGGAAAAAAATTGAAAAGGAAATTGTTTGTCAATTATGCCCACGTTCGTGTAAAATAAAAGAAGGAGAATCTGGTCATTGTTTTGTAAGAAAAAATATAGATTCAAAACTGATACTAACAACCTATGGAAAGTGTCATGGGCTTACCATCGATCCGGTGGAAAAGAAACCATTGTATCATTTTTATCCCGGAAGCAAGGTTTTATCATTTGGAACCATTGGATGTAACCTTACCTGCCAGTTTTGTCAAAACTGGAAAATGTCTCAAATATACGATGAATTTGATCATCTTGTGGATGCCTCTCCTGAATATATCGCGCAATACGCTCAAAATTCAAACTCCATAAGCGTGGCATTTACATACAATGATCCTGTTATTTTCATGGAATACTGCATTGATACAGCAATTCAATGCCACAAAAAAGGGATTAAAACAATTGCCGTAAGCGCAGGATATATGAATAAAAAACCAGCACGGGAGTTTTTCAACCATATCGATGCCGCAAATATTGATCTTAAAGCATTTTCAGATGAATTTTATGTAAAATACACAGACTCTCATATTAAACCTGTACTTAAGCTGCTTGCATACATTGCAAACAATACAAACGTCTGGCTTGAAGTGACGACATTGATTATTCCCGGATATAATGATAAAAAGGTGGAATTAACCAATCTCGCCCGTTGGGTAAAAAATGAGTTGGGAAATCATGTGCCTTTACATTTTAGCGCATTTTATCCTGCCAATCATTTTGCGCAGGCGGCTCCCACCCCGTTAATGACTCTTGAAATAGCCCGAGAGTTGGCTTTAAAAGAAAGTTTGAAATTTGTCTATATAGGGAACACAAACCAGAATATCTCAACATATTGTCCGGAATGCAAGGCCGAGCTTATTGAAAGAAATGGCTTTTCCGCATCAAAAATATTGCTTGGAGCAAATGGCCGCTGCACAAGGTGCAATTATATTCTACCCGGTTTTTTTAATTAAGCAAATTCTTGAATATTTTTTGCTTCAGGTATTATGTCTTATTCCGATAATGGATGATTGGTAATGGGAAAAGTTCTATGAGTGCCGACCCAGTCCGACAAGTTTGTTTTTTCCCCCGCACGGAGGAAAAAAACATTTACAACGGACTGAGTCAGTGCTCATGAAAATTTCATTTTAAATATATGAAAACATTTTCCAATAATAAAACGTAAGGATAAATTTATGACGCAGCAACCAAATGAAGAATTTAGAAAGAACCTCGGCAAATATCTAAAACATAAAAACCTGGAGATCGTTTTTAATCTGAAAAACGGGCGCAAGGTTACATTAAACGGTAAACGCAAAATGATCGGCGATGAAATAATTCAATATTTCGGCGAAGAAAAAGGCATCATTTTAAACGTAAGCGATATTCAATCCGCTGATGTTTTTGCCTTATAAATGAATTTTATTGGCATTTATCATTCAATAATTTTTCTATACTTCTCGTAATCCCCGGGTTGGGTAATATCGATGAGCTCGTATATTTTTACGGGCTCTTTTTTCCCTTTTACCCTGATATCATCAAGTTCTCGAACAATCACACGGTCTTTGACATGCGCATATGTAAATTCAGAAATAATGATTCTGGTTCCGTATTGCTTATTGGTTCCCTCAAGACGCGATCCAAGATTAATCGTATCCCCCATTACCGTATAGTCCATACGGTGAGAAGATCCCATATTTCCAACAACAGCATTGCCGGTATTTAACCCAATTCCGATATCAATCACAGGTTTGCCGGCTTCTGACCATTTTTGCTGTAGTGATTTCAAGGCCTGAAGATTCCTCAAAGCGGCAACGCAAGCATAATAAGCATGCTCTTTTAATTCGAGTGGCGCACCCCAGAATGCCATAATTGCATCACCCATATATTTATCTATTGTACCTTTGTAGTCAATAATCAGTTCCGTCATAGTAGAAAGGTATTCATTTAACAGCAAAACCAGGTCTTCCGGAGTCAGCGCTTCCGACATGGTAGTAAACCCGCGAATATCGGAAAAGAATATGGTGATTTCTTTTTTCGCGCCGCCAAGTTTTATCGATTCCGGATTATTCAACATTTCATTGACAACATCCTTGGATACAAACTTTGAAAATGTACTCCTGATATATTTTACATTTTCTTCTTCGGTAAGAACCTTGTAACCGGTAATTGCTATTAATACCACGACCATTTCAATGTATGGGGTAAAGAAAATATGGATATAATTCAATAAATTAAATAAAATAAACACTTCAACGGTAAAAAGAACAGCAAAAACAGCAGTACCAAGAAGCACCGTCTTGATATTTAAACGTGGAGCCGCTATACCCAGAACCAAACCAATGAACACATATATCAGATAGTTTGCCCAGTTTTTTGCATAATGGACGAAGTCCTGTTTTAAAATTGTATTTAAACCATTTGCGTGATGTTCAATTCCGGCAATCGCTCCAAAAGGGCTGTTATGAATATCAAATGCTACTCCCGTTGCATAATAAATTGCCACAAGCAAAATTTTATTGGCAAATGGATCATTCTTGCCAAATTCTCCCCTTTCGGACTGAGCCAGATCCACAAATGACCAGCTTGGAAAAGACCACGGGCCGCCAATAAACTTTATTCCCATAAACCCTTCGGAATCAATGGGAATCGTTATCGTACGATCGGCATTTGGTTTCACCATTATATCGGCTGCCGGAACATTTGGATCTACCCCGATTTTTCGCACAATTTTGGGAATATTTTTTATTTTAACATAATCTCCAAGCTTGACTTCAATATCTTTTTGAAGATTTACCCCATAGTATCGGGCAGCCATAATTAAATCAATGGATGGGTATATTTTATTTTTCCATTTCACAACCAGAGGTAAGGTTCGGTTTACGCCTGTTTGTTCTTTTCGAATATTCGCATAACCGATTCCTTCCGAGACCTGACCAATGGGGGCTATTGGCGGCTCAGGATGGTTTACCCATTCACCAGAATTATCATAATCCGTACGCACAACGTTTACAATCTCGAACTTGTTTAATACATCCAGTTTTTTCTGGTACTCACTCATGTCCGTATCGGCCGGTAACCTTGATAATTCAAACGAATAGTCCATAACGACATTGCCATTTCTGGCAATCTGGCTGCTGAGCGTTGCGCTTGCATTGCTTATCTGACTGGCGGGAATCTGAATAGATTCAAAGTTGCCTCTTGAAATGGATCTTAAAACTTTTGCCCTGACATCATCTATGAGCGATAAAACGCCGTAATCGTTCTTTATCTGGTCATAGAAAAAAATATCGAACATAATTGTATTGACTTTGGATCCTTCCATGGCTGCCAGAAAACTTGCATAATATTTCCAGGGAAGGGGATATCCCTGATACACATTTACTGTTTTTTGGTCAATACCAACGACTTCAATGGCTGGGTGCGCATCCGGATTTTTTGTATACTCAATTACCCCGGAATGTACGTCTTTTGAGGTAACCTGAAAAGCCGAAAGCTTGAATCTGACATCAATGCCAAACTCTTCTATCGATCGCAATATCCCCATATTATCCAGAATAATAAACGCAATGGTAATCATTAATCCAAGAGCAAGCCCCATTGTTTTATGACGATCCAATCCAAAGAAATTTATAAATTCCAATAAAACGACAGAAAAGGCTAATCCCGCAAGAACTCCGAGAATTTCAAGGACGCCAATGATGTCTCCGATTATAAAAACCGGTTTTAAGTTTAAAACGAGATCCGCTACAAGAGCAAGTATCCCCCCGGCGAGAAACCCCATTGTAATTAGCGCATATTTTGACTTGAAAGCATCGTTTTTAAGCTGTACGGACATAACGTCATTATCCATGGCAATAGCGGCATGGCAACTAAAAAATAATAATTGACGTTGTGTTTTCTGATTTTTCTGTGCATTTATATGAAACCAGATATTCATCCGAATTATGTTGCAGCCGTGATAAAATGTGTGTGCGGTCAGGAATACCACACCCGATCAACCAAAGCCGCTTTAAGTGTTGAGATTTGTTCCAATTGCCACCCCTTCTATACAGGCAAGCAAAAACTCGTGGATGCAGCCGGACGGGTTGATAAATTCAAGAAAAAATATAAAATGAAATAAAAACCGGATTACTCTTTTTTTGATGCCGAAGGATGCCAAAAAAGATGAGTACATGAATGAAGCGTTAATTTGTGTCCTGATTGCAAAAACAGTTACATCACAAAACAGGGCTTTTTGATCTCTATCAATCGGAATCCAGATAAAGACAGAGCATGGGCATGAACCTCAACAATCAGATCAAAATGTATTAAAATGCGTGTCATGCCCAGGCCCGATAATACAGACTGAGTTTACCACAAGACGTTTCAAACTCTTGACGCCTTATAACTTAAAAATAGCTTGTAATTCATGTGTGGAATAGTTGGTTATATTGGTCCAAAAACCATTGACTCTTTTTTAATTGTTGGTTTAAAAAAACTGGAATACCGGGGTTACGATTCTGCCGGCGTGGCAATTATCGATAGAAATGAGCTGGTTATTCGCAAAAGTTCAGGAAAAATTGTCGAACTGGAAAATTTACTTAAAAATGATCAATTTGTCGGTCACGTCGGGATAGGCCACACACGCTGGGCAACCCATGGAGAGCCAACGCAAATAAATGCTCACCCTCATTCAAACCAGGAACAGAACATCGCTGTTGTGCATAATGGAATTATTGAAAACTATTCCGTTCTTAAAAAGGAACTTATATCAGAAGGTTATCTATTTGTCTCGGAAACAGATTCAGAAGTTATCCCGCATTTGATTGAAAAAAACATGAAATTGACGAGTAACTTTGGAGAATCATTTTTCAAAACAATCAAAACTCTTGAAGGAAAATTTGCAATTGCGGCTATTTCTGAGGCGGATCCCGAAAAAATTTATTTTGCCAAAAATGGGGCTCCACTAATTCTTGCATGCAATAAAGTTGTTGGAGAAACTTTTTTGGCATCGGACATCCCTGCCCTTGTACCTATCGCCAAAGAGTCTTTTTATTTGCAAGACAAACAATGGGGATTCCTTGAGAAAAATCATGTTAAACTGTTTGACTGGAATGGGACCGAGGTTAAGTTTGCTTTTGAACCAATCAATTTAAAAATTGAGGAATTTGAAAAGGGCGATTACGAGCATTTTATGCTCAAAGAAATATATGAACAGCCTCAAATCATGCAAGATATTATCGATAGACGTATTTCTGCCAATTCAATTCAGTTTAATGAATTTTCAATGAAATTAGAGGAACTCAAACAAATTGGCAGGATCATCATTCAGGCAAGCGGAACCTCGCTGAACGCTGGAAGAGTCGGGAAAATGTACCTGGAACAATACGGAAAAGTATACACGGAAGCCGATTACTCTTCGGAATTTCGATACAGAAATCCTCTTGTCGAAGGAGATACGCTGGTTGTTGGCGTCAGCCAATCAGGAGAAACGGCTGATACCATCGCCGGCTTGCATGAAGCCAAATCCAAATTCTTGAAAGTTATTTCCTTTGTAAACAATATGAACTCAACAATGGCTAGAGAGTCAGATGCCATTATCAACCTGATGGCTGGCGTTGAGATTGGTGTTGCCTCAACAAAAGCGTATACTGCCCAGGTTTTAAATTTATTGCTATTCTCGTTATTTCTGGGCAAAGCAAAAGAAAATATTCGATCAGAAGAGATTACGA
>JAOUFE010000074.1 GCA_029858425.1 Spirochaetia bacterium
TGTGGCAGTAGAGCCCATCATTGCCTGTGAAGTATAATATTTATAGCTACAATCTGCATAAAGAGAAAAGTCTCTGAGAAATTTATAAAAAATGTTCATATTTATTCCTGCCATGAAATATCCTGCCGAGTCGATACCGCTCAGAATATCTCCCCCCAGCGAGAACTTTTTATCCGGATACCATGACAGGCCAATTCCAGTTAGACCTTCGGTGAAAGCCCCGCTGGTATTGAAAATATTCATGTTATATTTCCCGGTAAAATTTAAATCGAGGCTTTTGCCGAGATACCATGTAAAATAAATTCCGCCCAAAGGATTGTTTATGACAATGCTGGAATTTTGAACAGGAAAAATGTACGACTGATATCCATAGGCCGCAAATGCGCCGACAAGAAAATTTTCAGCATAATATTTTGCTTCCATTGTTATTGCCGGGTGCATAAAGTTTTGCGCAAATGTAAAATCGGGAAAAATATTGATATCCCACTTGTTGTCAGGCATATATGTAAACTTTGCATTTGCATTTATCTGGTTTATAAACGAATGATTGCCGTTACCGTCATAAATCGGATTGTTCAAAAAATATGCGCCTTCCATATATATCTTGAAAAAATCTGAAAAAATTTCATCGACTTTGATACTGGCGTTTGCCGCAGGAGATACAATATTACCCGCAAAATATGCGCCATTAAGTCGCGCCGAAACAGTCCATGTATACATTTTGCCGGAAATGAAAAAAAAAAATAATATAAAAAAAAAAGCCCTGTATTTGCGCATTATTTTATAATAATTAATGAATTATATCGAATGTATTACCGGGAGTCGCATGTACTCCCAATGAAAAAATGGCATTTGTTATTATTAACAAAACCAATACTTTTCGTTTCTTCCGGAGTTCTGCGATCCCGACAGTACTTTAATTTTTTTACTTTCCCTGGTTTTCGGATTGTAAATTTCAACCCTACTTGTGGCCGGAATGCTCCATATGATTCATATGATCTCCGCCATGATTTTTGCCCTCATTTTTTGCGTCATCAGGATTTTTTGCATGTTCATTTGCATGTTCTTCCCGCATTTTTTTGCCCTGTTTGCCTTTATTTACTTCAGCAGATTTTTTTTGCCCTTTGTTGTCTTTACCCGATTCCTGTTCACTTGAATCTTTATTGTCAGCTGCATAATAGCCTGTTGAAACAAGCGTCAGGCTGATTAAAGCTATAATCCATTTTTTAACCATTTGTTACCTCCAATGATTTACTTGCATACAATCCCTGGATTCACATTTCTTGTCAAGTTTTAAATACTTAAATTTTACTTAAATTTCTAATAAATTCGTACTCCAAATCCTCCGTTAAAGCCGATGGTGAGCACAGTTGAAGAGCCATCGTGGCAAGCTGCAAGGTTGCAACTGGCCAGAGGCGTCGCAGGTCCCATTGTTTTTCCGCTGTTGCCTGAAGTCGGCATGGTATTTCCGGGTAAAGTTGAAGTAGAAGCGGCATAAAAATTACCACATTTGTCAGTTTCAAGAGCGCTGCCTCCCACATTGGTTATTTTACTGCCTGGCGGAGCAAACTTCAGACTACCGGGATTTTCCGCAATGCTTCCTGCAGCTGCCCATACCTGTACAGCGCCGGTACCGTCATGGCAGCCGGTTATACAATCCATTCCGGCATTATGGCTCACAGAGGTTTTTGTTGAAGTAGTTAAAAAAATATTGCGCGGCGGAGCAATGGAACAATCTGTTGAATTGCCGCATCCCTGAGTAAACCATAAACCAAAAACACTAAATACAAAAATTTTAATAAAATCCATTAAGAAATATTCTTTAATATTAAAATTCATATAATTTCTCCGCACAAAATTTGTTTCATTTTCAAACATTGCAATGCAGAACCCGCCTTTCTGCATTGTCCAATTCCCCTTTTTCAATTTTAATTGTTTAAAGCTCCTGCGTCAATCCAGGATTTGATTGTGTCAATTTGCGTCTGGGTAAGGCTACCCCCTTTGGGCATTTGAGTTCCCGTAACCCCGGCGCCTGTGAGCTTTATATACAAATAAGATGTTGCGCTGCTGCTGGGCACAACATATTTTTTGGTGGGATCCTGGGTACTGGTTATATTGTAAATGTTGGTATAGGCATTTCCCGAAGTTAAATCCAGAGGTACTGTCTTGCTTCCCGTTACATGGCAGCTTCCCGTTGCGCAGGAATTTGTAAAAATTGGCTGCACGTCAGCCGCAAATGTGCCGGTAGTACTCGAAGTTGTGCTGGTAGTAGTCGAAGTTGTTGTTTTGGGCGCCGTACTACAATAAAATCCCGTTAGTGAAAAAATGCAAATGAGCATTATGATCACTTTCTTGAAATTCATTCTGTTTTTCATTTCTGTTCTCCATCTTAAAAGTTTTTTTTCAACCAAATATCCGGTTGTCAACATTATATAGACAACAATTTCCGGTGAATACTGTCTAATACAGTAAAATGAAATATTTCAGAAGTTCTTGCGAGGGCAGTATACCATGAACCTCAATATTCAGATCACAATGTATTAAAATGCGCGTTTTTTGCGTGCGGAGCTCGCCAAAAACGCAAATTACCTCTGGATTGGGCATGATTATTGAGTTCATGCCAAAACTCTATTGTGGCTGATTTAAATCCACCATAAAAAAGATTCTTATTGACTTGTTTGTAAAAAAATAAAAAATGTAAACAAACCTGAGGAGAAGATCATGTATGAAATAAAAAATCACGAGGTGCCGGAACAATTTGCCCGAAATGCTATTATCAACAAAGAGTTATATGAAAAAATGTATAAACATTCATTGAGCAATCCGGATCAATTCTGGGCAGGAGAAGCTCAAAAATTTGTAACATGGTACAAACCCTGGGATAAAGTAAGCGATTGCAATTTTATGTCTGGCCAGATTCAATGGTTTGAAGGCGCAAAGTTAAATGTTTCATACAATTGCATTGACCGTCATCTGGAGAAAAGGGGGATGCAAATTGCTTTAATCTGGGAAGGCGATGATCCTGACACGCACAGCAAAGTAACATACAATCAGCTATATAAAGAAGTTGTCAAATTTTCAAACACCCTGAAGAAACTGGGGGTTAAAAAAGGGGATCGGGTTTGTATCTACATGCCCATGATCCTGGAAACAGTATATGCCATGCTGGCATGTACCAGAATCGGCGCCGTGCATTCTGTCGTATTTGGTGGATTTTCATCGGAATCCCTCAAAGATAGAATTCTGGATTCAAATTGTACCGTAGTAATTACCGCAGACGAGGGAATTCGGGGGAAAAAAATTATTCCTCTCAAAAATAATGTAGATAAAGCCCTCGAAAAATGTCCAAATGTTCGCTACAATCTGGTTGTAAAGCGTACAGGCGGACAAATCTCCTGGCATGATCGGGATGTCTGGTACCATGAAGCAAACGCGGATGTTTCGGATACCTGTGAACCGGAAATCATGGATGCAGAAGATCCAATGTTTATATTGTACACTTCCGGATCTACCGGGAAACCAAAGGGTGTTCTGCATACTACGGGCGGTTACCTTTTATATGCTGCGATGACCCACAAATATGTTTTTGACTACCATGATAATGAAGTATACTGGTGTACCGCAGACGTTGGCTGGATAACCGGCCATAGTTATATTGTCTATGGTCCGCTTTGCAATGGCGCCACAAGTCTGATTTTTGAAGGAATTCCAAACTATCCGGATTCTTCCAGATTCTGGCAGGTTTGTGACAAGCATTCCGTAAATATTTTTTATACAGCTCCAACTGCTATCAGGGCTCTTATGCGGGACGGCGAGGAGCCTGTCCGGAAAACTTCCAGAAAAACCTTGAGAATACTGGGTACGGTTGGCGAACCGATTAATCCGGAAGTTTGGGAGTGGTATTATCATGTAGTGGGAGATTCGAGATGTCCTGTCGTGGATACATGGTGGCAGACCGAAACCGGAGGTCACATAATTACGCCTTTACCCGGAGCAACCATGTTAAAGCCGGGGTCAGCAACGATCCCTTTTTTTGGAATAGAACCTGCTATTTTAAATGACAAAGGCGAAGAGCTGTTGGGAGAATGTGAAGGTACATTGGTGATCAAACGCTCATGGCCTGGTCAAATGAGAACAGTATATGGGGACCACAAGAGATTTTTTGACACATATTTCAAAGCCTTTCAGGGCTATTTTTTTACGGGAGATGGCGCGCGTCGGGATAAAGATGGCTATTTCTGGATTACCGGCAGGGTCGATGATGTACTAAAGGTTTCCGGACATCGCATTGGTACCGCTGAAGTAGAAAGCGCAATCGTTCTGCACGAGTCTGTAGCTGAGGCAGCGGTTGTAGGCTATCCTCATGCCATCAAAGGCGAGGGAATTTATGCCTATGTAACCCTTGTGAAAGGAATAGAGCCTGATGCAAAATTAAAAGAAGAGCTTGTGCAAATTGTTCGTCGGGAAATTGGTCCAGTCGCCCATCTTGATGTAATTCAGTGGGCTCCAGCATTGCCCAAAACAAGATCTGGGAAAATTATGCGAAGAATTTTACGAAAAATTGCCTGCAATGACCTGGGAAATCTGGGAGATATCAGTACTCTGGCTGATCCAGGTGTGGTTGAAGACTTGAAGGTAAACCGGATTTTGCCTCCATAAAGCATGGGTATGAACCTCATATTCACATCAAAATATCTAAATGTTGATTGACAGTAGATTTTTGGTTCTATTTTCAATTTTATGAAAAAAAATATAAATTGTGCGTAGTTTTTTGCCTGTTGCTAATAAAACCAGTTTTGGCTCAAAACGATCCAAACCTGAAAAAAAGTTGCGATTGAATTATTACATTGACAAGAATTTAAGAACGGGTTTAACCGGCGGGCTATATTACAACATTGAAGATAAGGGTATTTCCATAAACACGTCTATATCCATGACGTATTTAACTGGCAAGTAAAAAGTCTGTACGGATATTCCAAACGTACCGATATATATTATGTCTGCTATGTTGAGAAACAATTCTTATATTTTTATTTTTATTCTGGCAATTACCTCCGGAATATTTAGTGAATCCATTCCGCTTCATGCATTTCGGGATTATGGTACGTCGAATGCCCTGAAAATGGAAATTTTGGGACAGGTGACGTCCAAATCTCATATGTTTTCGCTAAACCGACCCAGGCTGCTGGATTACGACACCCGGGAGATGATTATCAGCGCAAAACTGTATGAAAATCAGGGAATTCGCATCGGGGATACCATTTATATAATCCAGAAAGATCCGGATCATCAACGCTATCTCAATGGATTGATTATTGGAAAAGCCACCGTGTTTTCCATTTTTCAAACAGAGTTTCAGGGTTGGATGCTTAAAGCGCGGGGCAATCTTTCCATGATAAAAAAAGGACATTACATCGCAAGGCTGGATTTTGGATCACAAAGAAATCAAGCGCTTGAATACCTGAGAAAGGGGGATAAGTATAAAGAGCTGGGGGATTATGCCCAATCCTATCTGTGGTACAAAAAAAGTCTCGATATGGACGAACATAGTCCTGAAACTTACTTAAAATTAGCCCAGCTTGCATTTCAGCAAGGTATCCATGAACAGGCAGTCACTTTTATCAATGAGGCATGGAAGCGCAGCGCAAAACTGGAAGACCCAAATGACATGCTGGAATTGCCCGGATTTTTCCTCTCGATCAGAATGGAACAATTACGCTCTATTGCATCACAGGAAAAACGCCTAAAAGAGCTATTGTCTCTGCTAAAGGAAATCAGGGATTACTCAAAGCATATGAACTGGATAAGCTTTTATATTCAGGATGAATATAAAAGCATGCTGGAAAAAGCCGGTATCCCGGAATATTCGTATCAGTACGGAATTGCCAACCTGTTTAATGAAATATATTTGATTTTGAAAGGAAACAATGTAAACAGGATATTAGCCTGGGTTTCAAAGTCAGAGAGGGACATTCTATTTGAGCCAATTTATATGGCCTACAAAGAAGAACCTTTTCAATATCCAAAAAAATCCTGGGATCTTGCATATTTCGAAGCTTCGTTATACCATTATAGAATGGCCAATGAGTTGAATGAACTCGATACACGCGCTTCGTATGAAATTATAATGATGTGCTTTGATAAATTAAAATCGCATCCATCGATGAAAGATGGCGAGCGCATGAAAAATTTGATTGCAGAATACGGAAAATATTATATAAGAGTACCGGATGTTACGGATCATTATGCGCGCATTCAAAATGTGTTAAATACTTTTAACCAGTTTTGATATTTGCTGAATTTGGCGTGATGACCATATTTTTCAGCGCCCCTTGCCAGGATTTTTGTTTTTTTTAAAATTTCTTTTTTTAAATTGGCGATGTACTTCTGAAATTCTGGCGTATTTTTATATATTCTAAAAATCCGGTGAAGAGCGAGTACCCGCCAGCGGTCTATTTCTATTGTCTGACTCAGTTGTTCCCAGTTGCCGCTTCGTTTTACAGTCAAAGGCTCATTGATAAATCCAACGGGATATTTCAAATTTAATCGAAGCCAAAGTTCATAATCTTCGGCAACTTTAAAATGATTTAAAAATCCATGGTTTTCAGCAAAAAAATTTTTTTCAAACAAAACAGAGGAGGGGGAGATGATGCAACGTTGGATCAGGCGTTCAAAAAATATTCCTCCTTGTTTGGAATGTTCCTTCTTTTGAAAAACCTCCGCACCATTTTTAAGCCAAACTTCATCTGTGTGAACCCATTTATGCATGGGATTGTTGCGCAAAAATACAATTTGCTTTGAAATTTTATCTGGAAGCCACAAGTCATCGCTGTCCAGAAAAGCAACATATTCCCCTTTACCCAGGGAGGCTCCCAGATTTCGGCAGTAAGAAACTCCATGATTCGTGTTTAATCGAATCAAAGTGATATTGTTCCAGTTTTTAAAATAGTACGAGTACTTGGCTGTACTTTGACTGCCATCTTCAATGATGTAGATATGAATATTGGAATAATCCTGATGGAGTATGGACTTTACAGCCTCCAGAAAAAGCGGCTCGCGGTCGTAAACCGGAACCACCGCATCCACCAGAGGCAATTCCATGTTTATCAGGCTTCTAACACTTTACCCAGATGTTCCAGAATTGTGGTATTGCCTGGAGCGATTCTTAGCGCCGTTTGCAGGTTTTCGCGTGCCCCTGTGGCGTCGCCCAGCGCAAATTTTATCATGGCGCACGTATCCAGAAATGCTGGATTCTCGGGTTCATAATACAGGGCTTTTTCAGCAAGAGTCAGGGCATGTTGATAATTTTTTTTGTAGCGATAATAAATGTATGCAAGTGAGTTATTGGCATTGGCATTTTCCGGTTCCTGTGTCAGAATGTCGCTGAAAACAATTTCAGCATCGTTTAATTTATCCTGCTGTTCAAGGGAAAAACCGTACATATTTCTCAATTGGATATCAAAACCATATAAGGGAATGTTTTTTTCCAGAAACTTTTCTGCCTTGGAAAACTTTTTTTTCCTGAGGAGCGAAAATGCGTACATTCGCGGCAACTGGATTATTTTTTGCTTATCATCGCTGTGGAGCAGGTTTCCAACAATAATTTCAACACGGTCAATTTCGCCAAGGTGATAAAGGCACTGTGCCTGAAAAAAATTTAATTCAATATCTCCAGGAAGCAGCTTTATGGCATCTTCAAGGATGGTCAGAGCCTCTTTATGGCGGTTGCCCTGATATAAAAAATTTGCTCTTTTTTTCATATCGAGAATATTTTCCACCTGAAGTACGCTGAATTCTGTCTGATTCCCGTTCTGGCCTTTTTGAGCCATGGTAATCAAATCATTATCGCTTGCATTTAGAAAATTTTCAAGCCATTCATTATCATCAATCTTGCTGGATGTTTTCTTTGAATCGGTAATCTGTGCCATCTGTATTTAAAGGGGTAATGGAGATATAACCATCCTGGTATGCCTCAAAATCACTTTGCCCCAACTCCTTATAGCTTAATTGAGACCCACCCAGATTCATGAGAAACTCATGATCGCCAAGCGCAGTCGTCTTATATCTATCTCGGTAGATTCGCAATCCTGATTTAGTCCATTTTATTTTTTCCGGAAATTTTGCAGAGGGTGGGTAATTAATATTCAACAACAAGCCTTTTGTTAGAATATTTGCGTTATTATTCGTAAAACGTCCGATAAATGCCGCTACTTTATCGAAATCTCCTGATGCATCGAGATATCCGCAGGAAACGGCAAGGGCTGGCAATCCATGGATAAAAGCATGCCGCGCGGCTCCTACTGTACCTGAATAGAAGATATCTTCGCCCATATTTACTCCTTTATTGATTCCGCTTATTACAAGATCGATTTTTTCTGAAATCAAGCCGCCATGCAGCGCAATGTTTACGCAATCCACCGGATAGCCATTGACAATAAATGTATGATTATCTATCTTTTTTACATAAATATCGTCGTAAATGGTCATTGCCTGGCTGGTGGCGCTTTTCTCCATTGCCGGAGCAAAAGTAAATATTTTAGCTGTTTTTTGAAGTTCATTTTGAAGCGCCCGTATTCCGGGAAATTCAATGCCATCGTCATTCGTTAACAGGATGTTCATTAGACTGTTTTTCGATCTCAAAACAGGACGTAACCAATACTTTTATGCGGAAATCGTATCCCTCGCAGAACCCGGCAAGAACTTTTGATATTCGCGTCAGAATGTACTAATTTTAATCGAATTTTGAAAGGAATTTTCGGGGGTGACGAAGCGCCATTTGTACGCGGTATGGAACCGACATGCTTGCTCCATACCGCGTACAAATGCGCGAAGTCAGGGGGCGCGGCAATTTGCATCGACTGTCCAATTCTCTCAGCCCCCTCCAAATAGCGTTGGCTATCTTCTCGTTCCCGATCTAAAATTTTTAGATTGGGGACGCGCGTAGCTTTTGCGAAAAGACCCGCTTCTTTCCGGACTTCTGGTGCCAGACGAAGATGTTTCGGTGGGTTCATATCCAGGAAAAACTATTTTGGGCAGCTCTACTTTTAGCAATTTTTCAATGTCCCGAAGATATGTGCGTTCGCTGGCGCAGACAAGAGAAATGGCTTCGCCTTCATTGCCCGCGCGTCCGGTTCGCCCGATTCTATGTACATAGTCTTGCGGTACGTTGGGCAGTTCAAAATTGACAACATGAGGGAGCTGGTTAATGTCGAGTCCACGGGCGGCAATGTCTGTGGCGACCAGAACCCGGATTTTTCCCTCTTTGAAGTCGGCCAACGCCCTGGTTCTGGCTCCCTGGCTTTTATTTCCGTGGATTGCCATGGATCGCAGACCATCTTTTTGCAGCGCCTCGCACAAGTGATTTGCGCCGTGCTTGGTGCGGGTAAACACAAGCACCTGCTTCCAGTTGTTCGATCCGATCATGTACGACAGTAATTCCCTTTTTCTTTTTTGGTCAACGGTATAAACTGTTTGTTTGATATTTTCCCCGGTTGTGTTTCTGTTTCCCACTTCGATGGAAACGGGGTCTTTTAGAATGGTATTTGCAAGACGAATGATATCATCCGAGAATGTGGCCGAGAAAAAAAGGGTCTGGCGTTGTTTGGGGATAGCCGCAATGACTTTTTTTATATCCACGATAAAACCCATATCGAGCATTCGGTCGGCTTCATCAAGTACGAGTATTTCTACTGACGATAAATTGGCGGTTCCCTGTCGAACGTGATCTAACAGTCTTCCTGGAGTTGCAATGAGGATATCTACCCCAGCTCTCAGGCGCTTGATTTGCGGATTGATGTTTACCCCGCCGCAAACCATTTCGCTTCGTATCACCGGCATATGTTTTCCATACGTCCTTACGCTTTCGGCTACCTGGGCGGCCAACTCTCGTGTTGGTGTCAAAATTAATACCCGGATACGCCGTGAGCCTTTGCCAGGATGGGCGGCCAACAATTGCAATATCGGCAGGGTGAATCCTGCGGTTTTTCCGGTTCCTGTCTGGGCCCCGGCCATAATATCTCTTTTTTGCAGTACTACGGGGATGGCTTGGGACTGAATGGGGGTGGGCTCCGTATAGCCCTGATCTGAAATGGCTCGGAGCAATTCTTCCGAAAGCCCCAGATTTTTAAATGACATATTTTTCCTTGAAACCTTTTGGTTACGGGACATTCTGTAAATCGGACACAGGCTGAACAATATAAATAAGTTTGTCAGGTTGTCTCAAAGGCAAAAAATGACCTCAACAGGGAAAAATATGAAAATAAAAAATGTTGCTATTATTGCTCACGTTGACCACGGTAAAACCACCATGATCGACAAAATTTTAAGATTTTGCGCCGGTAGTATAGATAAGAAAGAAGACCGGGATCGAATCATGGATTCCAATGATATTGAACGGGAAAGAGGTATCACTATTTTATCCAAAAATACAGCCGTTCATTATAAAGATTATTTAATTAACATTGTAGATACTCCCGGTCATGCCGATTTTGGTGGCGAGGTCGAGCGTGTTTTAAAAATGGTGGATTCCTGTTTGTTGCTTGTGGATGCATTTGAAGGCCCCATGCCGCAAACCCGCTTCGTGCTTCGCAAAGCGCTTCAGTTAAACAAAAAAATTATTCTGGTAATCAATAAAATTGACCGCGATGGGGTTAATATTGAAGCCGTTATTGATAAAACATTTGAACTTTTCCTCGAACTAAATGCCAACGATGAACAAATTGATTTTCCGGTTGTTTATGCCAGCGCAAAGAATGGATACGCTATTAGAAATTTGTCAGATGAAAAAAAAGATATCAGCCCGATCCTGGACGTAATTCTGGAAAAAGTGCCGGATGCCGGGGGAAAGGAATCCAATCCCTTTATGTTTCAGGTGACTACGCTGGATTACAATGAATACCTTGGCAGGTTGTGCATTGGACGTATCTTTGATGGTAAACTGTCTATCGGGAATGAAGTAAAGCTGCTGGGATTGGACGAAAAAGGAAATCTGAAAAAATCTTCTCATAAGATTTCCAAACTATTCCGCTTTCATGGACTAAAACGTGTTGAAACCGATTCTGCCCATTGCGGCGATATCGTGGCCATTGCCGGTATTCCGGATATGACCATCAGCGATACCTTGTGCGATCCGGGCGTTGAAGCGCCCTTGACCCGAATTGAGATTGAGCCTCCGACTGTTTCCATGCAGTTTAGCGTGAATGACTCGCCATTTGCCGGCAGGGAAGGCAAACTCGTTACCTCGCGCAATATTCGGGATCGTTTAATGAAAGAAATTCAAACCAATCTTTCTCTTCGTGTGGAAGATCTGGGCGATTCATTTGTTGTAGCCGCCAGGGGGGAGTTGCAGTTGGCTATATTAATAGAAAATATGCGCCGTGAAGGATTTGAACTGGGTGTTTCCAAGCCACAGGTCGTTTTTAAAGAAGTCGATGGGAAAAAAATGGAGCCATTTGAGGAAGTTGTCATTGATATGCCCGAAGTTTATTCCGGGAAAATTATTCAGGAACTAAACCGCCGAAAGGGTATGATGCAGGAGCTGGAAAATATCAGCGCAGAATTTGTGCGCGTACGTTATGAAATTCCAACCCGTGGATTAATTGGATTTAGAAGTTTTATACTTACCGAGTCGCGTGGAGAAGGCACTTTATCCTCTATTTTCCTGGGCTATCGCGATTTCGTTGGATCAATTCCCGAACGAACCAAAGGCGCTCTGATCAGTATGGATGCCGGGGCAACCAGTACATATGCGCTTTTTAACCTGCAGGAAAGAGGCGAATTATTTATAGGCGCCCAGACTCCTGTCTATGTGGGCATGATTATAGGCCTAAACCAGAAGGACAATGATCTTGAGGTAAACCCGGTTAAAGAAAAAAAGCTGACCAACGTGCGAAACTCTGGTACAGAAGACGCGCTGAAATTAATTCCGCCCAGAAAGTTGAGTCTTGAGCAATCCATGGATATACTGGACGACGATGAAATCCTGGAGGTCACGCCAGCCAGTTTGCGATTGCGCAAAAAAATACTTGATGCGGCCTTCAGAAAAAGAAAGAAAGCATAAAACAGCATAGCGCAACCGCCCGGCGCGGAGGGCAACAACGCGGAGGGCAACAAAACAAAAAGAAGCAAAAGACCAAAGAGGAAATTCAACTCTGATAAAAAAATTGTTTCGATATTCTCTGCGTCTCTGAGGTTTTCAAATTGTAATGAAATATGCATGAAACCACAAAAAGGACCGTATCGCGTAAAAAAACCCGGGCGCTAAAAGTTGGAAATATTTATATTGGCGGGCAGCATCCTGTAACCGTGCAATCCATGACCCGCTCTAAAACCGAAGACTGGAAAAGTACGGTAGATGAAATTAAAATTCTGGAAGCCGCCGGATGTGAAATTGTTCGCAGTACGGCAAATACGGTGGAGGCAGCAGAGGCGCTAAAAAAAATTCGGGAACATATTACAATCCCTCTTGTTGCCGATATTCACTTTGACTACAAACTGGCTCTGCTGGCAGTTCAGGCAGGAGTTCATAAAATAAGAATTAATCCGGGAAATATTGGCAGCAATGAAAAAATCCGGGAAGTGGTAAAAGCCTGCAAAGATTCCGGGATTCCGATCCGGATTGGCGTAAACTCCGGATCCCTCGAAAAAGATATTTTAAAAAAATATCAACGGCCAACGCCGGAGGCTATGATCGAAAGCGCTTTGCGCCATATTGAAATTCTTGAAAGAAATAATTTTAATGATATTATTGTTGCCTTGAAATCCTCCAGCGTTATTGATACAATCGCAGCATGCAAAATGTTTTCCCAAAAAATGGATTATCCCCTTCATCTCGGGGTTACCGAAGCCGGCAGCCCCTTCACGGGAAGCATAAAGTCTGCGATGGGAATTGGAACTCTTTTATACGAAGGTATTGGCGATACCATCAGGGTGAGTCTTACGGGCAAGGGCGTAGAAGAAGTTCAGGTTGGTATGGAAATCTTGAAGGGTCTTGGATATCGAAACGACGGCGTGGAAATTATTTCATGCCCCACCTGCGGCAGGCTTGAATCGGATTTATTCAGCGTGCTGACCGAAGTAGAGAATGAACTTGCGCATATTCGAACTCCCCTGAAAATTGCCATTATGGGCTGCCTTGTGAATGGACCGGGGGAATCCAGAGAAGCCGATATTGGCGTCAGCCTCGGAAAGGAAAATGCTGTATTTTATGTTGACGGTAAATCTCGTGGAATGATTGAGTTCTCTGAAATATCAAAACGCATCGTTGAAGAAGCAAAAAAGAAAATGGATTCCATAAAGAAAAATGCAGCCCAAAGTTAAACGCATTCTTTTAATACTCGGCACAGTTTTTTTCGTGAATTGTGCAGCCAGCCGTCTATGATGGTGTCAACCTTTTATGCAATCTTTTGATTTTCATATAAGAGACCTGCCTTTTTCAAGAAAATATCATACTGCCTCATTTTTGTTGTATGATTTTTTTCATTCCTGAAATAATGAAA
>JAOUFE010000189.1 GCA_029858425.1 Spirochaetia bacterium
CTGGTAAACAAACAAATTCCGCTGATTGCCGATGATTTTGTAGATCCGTCTTTTGGTACGGGAGCCGTAAAAATTACGCCAGCCCATGACCCAAATGACTTTCTTGCGGGCAAACGTCATAAATTACCTCTGACGAGAATCCTGGACGACCATGGCAAGACCAACGCCAAGGCAGGAAAATACGCGGGAATCAGTCGCGAAAAGGCCCGCGAAAAAATTCTGGAAGATCTTGAACATTCCGGCTTTCTTGAAAAAACGGAAGATATAAAACATGCCGTTGGCGAATGTTACCGCTGCCAGACTCTTGTTGAACCGATCAGCAGTCTCCAGTGGTTCGTAGATATCAAGCCGTTGGCCGAAAAAGCCATTGAGGTTGTAAAAAGCGGACAGATTGAATTTTTGCCGAAGCGATGGGAAAACACCTACTTCGAATGGCTCAACAATATTCAGGACTGGTGCATATCGCGGCAACTCTGGTGGGGGCATAGAATACCGGCTTATTATTGTGAAAATCCGGAATGCAGGCATGTTCATGTTGCCATGGAAATGCCGGTTAAATGCGATAAATGCGGCCATAAAAAACTTGTTCAGGATGCCGACGTTCTCGACACCTGGTTTTCTTCGGGGTTATGGCCGTTTTCAACCTTGCTGTCCGAAAAAGAAAGCGTTGAAAACAAATCCTGGCCGGCAAAAAATCTGGAACTTGATTTGTTTTATCCAACCACGGTACTGGTTACGGGTTTTGATATTATTTTTTTCTGGGTCGCGCGCATGATCATGATGGGCGTTCATTTTATGAAAGATGTGCCTTTTAAAAAGGTTTATATTCACGGTCTGGTTCGCGATGCCGAAAGAAAAAAAATGAGCAAATCAAAGGGTAACGTCGTTAATCCCCTGGAAAAAATGGAGGAATACGGAGCCGACGCATTTCGTTTTTTCATGATCAGCATTTTGCCCGAAGGAAAAGACATTATATATGATGAAAGTCGGCTGAAGGGCTATAGCGCATTTTGCAATAAAATATGGAACACTGCGAGGTTTATTAAAATAAATCTGCCGGCTGATTATACAATGCCGCAACAATGCCCCGGAAGTTTGAATATTTTTGATCACTGGATTTTGACCGAGTATAAAAATGCGGTATTGCAAAGTTCGGCGTGTCTCGATGAAATGCGTTTTTCGGAATATGCACAGACCGTTTACGATTTTTTCTGGAAAGATTTTTGTGACAACTATCTGGAATTGTCAAAGACATCGCTGAAAGACGACAGTCAGTCGGCATCTACGCGCTGGGTATTAAACTATATATTTGAGGGGGCATTGAAACTTCTTCATCCGGTCATGCCGTTTATTACAGAGGAGCTTTACAGCCTTCGATGCAAACCGGCGACAGCGGAAAATTCTGCCCGGACAGATTCGCTCATTATCGCGGCGCCATGGCCAGATGTCTCAACGTTACCCGCAACAGACAGAGAGGCGTGGCAGTCGACAGAACTGATGCTGCATTTGATTTATAAAATCCGGAATCTGCGCGGAGAGCTTCTGATTGCGCCCGGCGAAAAGTTCAAGGCGGCTCTTGTTGCAAAAGATGATTTGATCAAGGACACCATGATGGCGCAGAAAAATCACATCATCAACCTTGCGCGCTTGTCCGATTTTTCGGTTTATGTTGACGAGAGCAAGGTTGATTTCAAGGGCATTCAAACGCCCGTTGAATTTAAATCTGCGGGTTCCGGCGCGAACACGTTTTCGGGCAGCAAGTCCGGTAAACTGGTCATTGATGTACATCATTTGATCGATGCTGAAAAAGAAAAAACCAGGCTCGCCAAAGAAATTGAGAATCTGGAAAAATACATCAGGATCGTCGATCAAAAACTGTCCAACAAAGATTTTGTCGAACGCGCTCCGGCTGATCTGATTGCCGAAGAAAATCGAAAAAAAGAAGATGCCGCAAACAAGCTTGTCGACCTGGAAAATTTGCTGAAATATTTTAAATAGAAATTCCAATTTTCAATATTAGTCGTCGCAGACCTTCTGTCAAAATTTTGTTTCAGCAGGGTATAAGTATTGCTTTTTCCAGTAACCAATATTACAAAATAATCATTTTAAAGGGGAGAGGGTGTAAATTGGCGGTGAAGAAAAAAATATTCTCCCCTCGCTTCAAAGCCATGCTTTTCCGCTACCCCTCATATAAAAAATACCTTATATTAAATTTTTGATTAAATTTAATATAAGGTGATTCAAAATGATAAAGGAGCACGAAAAGAAATTCCTGGAATTTCTGTCATTAAAATCGTCATACGATTATGATCCGGAATTTGTAGAGATTGTCCAGACGCACATTTCCATTGTGGCAATTGCTCCTCCTTATGTTTACAAGATAAAAAAAAATATCAAACTGGATTTTCTCGATTATTCATCCGTTGAAAAACGAAAATTGTTTCTGGAACGCGAAATTCAACTAAACCGCAGGTTGTGTGAAAATATTTATCTGGAGCTGGTTCCCATATACGAATTTGAGGGGTTATTGTCTTTTGAAAAATTTTACCACAGCTCGGTTAGAATCTATGACAATGCCCTGAAAATGAATTATCTGAAGCCGGAATTTTGTCTGACGAATATTTTAAAAAACGCCTTGTTTTTAGACGACAAAATGGATGCATTAATTGAAAAGCTTGGCAAATTTTATTTTACGGCAGAACAAGACAAAGTCAGTACTGAAATATCAAATCATGGAAAACCCGCGGCTGTAAGGGCAATGTTTCAAAACAATCTTTTGGAACTCGAAAAAATTGTATCCGGAAAATATACAGCTGTTATTCTCGATGCCTTGAGCAAGTTTGAAAGTACCTATTTTTCCAGGAATAAGCGTATTTTTGAAGAACGGTGTGAATCAGGTTTCATAAAAGACGGCCATGGTGATTTAAGGCTCGAACATATTTATATTCAGGATAATAATATCAGCATTTATGACTGCATTGAATTTAATGACAGTTTCAGATACATCGATATTTTAAACGACCTTGCTTTTCTAATGATGGAGCTGGATTTTGGCGGCTATGAGGAAATTTCGTTACGTTTTCAAACCCGGCTTTTTAATTATTTCCTTTCTCATTATCAGACAAGCGGGGGAGAGCCTGTTCTTGTATATTACAATATTTATCGAGCTCTTGTCA
>JAOUFE010000075.1 GCA_029858425.1 Spirochaetia bacterium
CCCGGCATTGCGGCTACAGAAGAAGCAGTTAATTCCAGCCAGTCTAAGGTTATTGGCCAACGGGATAATCTGAATTTTATTTTTAAGAATAAAAATGAAATACTTTTTGCCCTGAATTTTACAACGGGGCATAATTATTCTTACGTTGGCGGCAGTAGTATAAATGGCTGGTTTGCAGGGCTGCAGTACGGTCGTTATCTGGATAAGAAAGGCTTGCTTGCTCTAAGATTCGGCATTGATTTTTGGGGGGGGAGCTATGACGGAAATTATTCTGGCTGGAACTTAAGAACTTCCCTCTCAATTCACCCTTTTTTGGGGGTTTTGGGAGAAATCGGAGTTGTAGTAATGCCTAATCACTATGGAGCAAGTTTAGGTCTCGGCTATGACTTCATTCTTGGGAATTCAATGGTAATTCGGCCAATGGTAGGCGCGGATTATCTCATCGGTGTTGACATATACCCAAAATTAAGTCTAAGTAGCGGTATGCGCTTTTAGGAGACCATATCAGAGATAAATATGAAAAAATTGTGGTATTTCCTGAAAACGTTCAGTATTTGCACAAAATAAATATTACTGTTCTTTTCCTGATGCTCTTCTGTGGAAGTTCCCTGTTTGCAGAAAGCAACCTGATGTTAGATTTGGGAGCTGGTAGTGGAGGCGAGCAATTTGGGGTTAAGTACGCCAGGGATATAGATGGTACATTTTCTTTGGGATTGGGGTTTTTTCGTGTTTCTTATTGTGATTGTCCATTTATGACTCCATGGCAAGGCAAGTTTCAGATCGATAGCTGGCAACCCAGGTTATATTTGAATCTTATATTTTTTGACCTGTTCCGCATTGAATTCATCGGGATTGTCGGAGCATCTTCTACCTACACGGATTATAAAACAAATTTAACCTCCCCAATTTTTCTTTTCGGTGGAGGATTTGCCGCAGGTTACACGGGGACAATATTCCATACAATTACAATGGAGTTAATGCTGGAAATCGACTATCTTTCAAGTCAGGTAAGCGCACAACTTATCAATTTTGGTTTGGGATTAAGATTTTGAATGCGCCACATTCAATACCGACTTTTATATAAAACACTTGTCAACCTGTTTGACTTAAAAAATACTGGCAGTCAAGCGGCATGAGTGCTAACGCTTGAATTTCAAGGGTTAACAGTCTGCTGAAATAATTTAATTGAGGTGCTTAATATGGCTATTAAACCATTGGCAGATAGGATATTAATAGAGCCTGTAACGGATAAAGAAGAAAAAATCGGAAGCATTTTTATTCCAGACACGGCAAAAGAAAAGCCTTTTGAAGGCAAAGTAATTGAAGTGGGCGCAGGAAAAATGACTGAAGAAGGAAAACTGATCCCATTGCAGGTAAAAAAAGGTCAGAGAGTATTGTACGGAAAATACTCCGGAACCGAAATCAAGGAAAGCGGAAAAGACTATTTAATCGTTAGAGAATCTGACGTACTTGCGATTATTGAGTAATCCGCATAAAAAAACAAGGAGAAAATTATGGCTAAAATGTTAGAATACGACGAGACAGCCCGCGCAGAATTAATGAGCGGCATCAACAAGCTCGCAAATGCCGTTAAAGTAACGTTGGGGCCGCGTGGAAGAAACGTGGTAATTGACAAGAAATTCGGCGCCCCAACCATTACAAAAGACGGTGTAACCGTAGCAAAAGAAGTGGAACTGGAAAACCCGTTTGAGAACATGGGCGCCCAGCTTATTAAAGAAGTGGCCACAAAAACCAACGACGTGGCCGGCGATGGAACCACAACGGCAACAATACTTGCCCAGGCAATTGCCAAAGAAGGCATTAAAAACGTAACAGCCGGCGCAAATCCAATGGATTTAAAGCGCGGTCTGGATAAAGCGGTAGAAGCGGCGGTGAAAACCATTGCCTCTATGGCCGTTCCGGTAGATTCCAAAAAGCAAATCGCCCAGGTGGCAACCATTTCTGCGAATTCTGATACAGAAATTGGTAATCTCATCGCAGAAGCCATGGAAAAAGTAGGCAAAGACGGAGTGATCCAGGTTGAAGAAGCAAAATCCATCGATACTTCCATGGAAGTAGTTGAGGGTATGCAATTTGATCGTGGATATCTTTCTTCGTACATGGTTACGGATGCAGACTCCATGACCGCTACTCTGGAAGCGCCAAGAATATTGATTTATGATAAAAAAATCAGCGCGGTAAAAGACCTTGCTCCGATTTTAAACCTTGTTGCGCAGGCCGGAAAACCTTTGGTAATTATTGCCGAAGATCTGGAAGGCGAAGCTCTTGCCACCGTTGTTTACAACACTCTGAGAAAAGCTATTTCCTGCGTAGCCATTAAAGCCCCTGGCTTTGGCGACAGAAGAAAGGCCATGCTCGAGGACATTGCAATATTAACCGGCGGTCAGGTTATTTCTGAAGATGTTGGTTTAAAACTGGAAAATGCAACGCTTGAAATGCTTGGAAAAGCAGAAAAGGTGATTGTAGACAAAGAAAACACAACCATCATTAAAGGTTCCGGAAAAGAAGCCGACATTCAGGCGCGAATCAAGCAGCTCAAAAAGCAAATTGAAGATACCACTTCCGATTACGACCGTGAAAAACTTCAGGAAAGACTGGCGAAACTTGCCGGCGGCGTTGCCGTAATTAATGTTGGCGCAGCAACCGAAGTAGAAATGAAAGAGAAAAAAGCCCGTGTGGAAGACGCTCTTTCTGCTACCCGGTCTGCTGTTGACGAGGGTATTGTTCCCGGCGGCGGACTTGCATTGTTAAAATGTATCGCCGCAGTTAAAGCCATAAAATTAAGCGGAGACCAGGATACAGGCCGCAACATTATTTTAAGAGCCCTGGAAGAACCAACCAGAATCATTGCCCAAAATTCAGGTCTCGAAGGTTCGTTGATTGTTCAACGCGCCAAAGACGAGAAAGGTAATGTTGGTTTTAACGCATCCTCTCTGGAATGGGAAGACATGATCGAAGCGGGAATTATTGATCCGGCCAAGGTAACGCGTTCTGCATTGCAAAATGCGGCGTCCATTGCAGGATTGGTGTTGACCACAGAATGTATCATTGCCGACAAACCAGAAAAGAAGAGCGACGGTCCCATGATGCCACCAGGCGGAATGGGCGGAATGGGTGGTATGGGCGGAATGGATTTTTAATCCGCCAGCCCGTTCAGCTTGATATAAAGGGGGCAGGCCGCGATCGCCCTGGGTTGTCTGAAAAGTCGAAAGTTAACCACGGAGGCGCACCGTGTCTCCGTGGTGATATTTTTTTCTTTCTTGACATCCCCGGGAAGCGCGGACGAGGGGGGAAAGTACTATTCTTTTTTCAGAATGTTACAACCCTTCCCCCCTTTATTTTTTTTACACGAGTACCGACTCAGTCCATGGTAAATGTTTTTTACCCCCGTGGAGGCAAAAAACAAACTTGCCAGACTTGGTCAGTACTCATGCTTTTTTAATCTAATCTTGAATCAAAAGAGTTTCTGCCTGGTTTTCATTACCAGTTCAGAACTTAAGCCGTTAAATGCTTGTTCAACATGGTCATGTAATGTTGCTTTGGGCCTGCTCCTACCGTTCTTTCCACCAGTTCGCCATCCTTAAAAATAATCAAGGTCGGGATGGACGTAACGCTGTATTTGCTGGCGGCCTGAATATTTTCATCCACATTTAATTTTACGATATTGATTTGATCTTTATATTCCGCAGAGAGTTCATCAAGCACCGGAGCCACCATTCGGCATGGCGCGCACCAAGGAGCCCAGAAGTCTACCATTACGAGTCCTTTTTTTATTTCGCTTTCAAAATTCGAGTCATTAATCTCTTTCACAGCCACTTTTATTCCTTTTTACTTCAGATGCCATATTAAGGTACATTCTGAGTTTTATATTTTTTTTAAAGTCCAGATCTTTTACAAGATTTTTTCTGTTTCTTTTGGACAAAGTATATTAAATTTTCTTAATATTGGCCAAAATTTCTTTTACTATATGTTCTACCGACGCCATTTTTCCTTCGCCGCTATCGCCACAAACGGCCTCCCCTGTATCCGGAGGAATTACTTGATATCCATACCCCTTTATTTTCTGGATATTTGCCTTCACCGCAGGGTGCGCGTACATGGCCGGGTTCATCGACGGCGCCATCCACTTCTGGCCTTCAAAAGATAACAGCAGGGTCGCCAAAAGATTCGGAGCGGCGCCGACAGCCGCCATGGAAATGATATCTGCGCTGGCTGGCGCCACCAATAATAAATCCGCTTTTTTTCGCAGGTCAATATGCGCCATGCTGCCTCCATGATCTGTGTCACTCACATAAACGGGGTTATTGCTCAGGGCTGAAAGAATGACCGGCGATATCCATGTCGATGCTGTCGGAGTCATTACCACGGTTACCTGAACTCCTTCTTTGGTAAGTTGCCGCGCGATATCACAGCTCTTGTAAATAGCGATAGACGCGCTTACTCCAAGAATGATCTTCATGGGTCAATCTGCCAATTTGTCCTGCTTTAACAATCCGGATTTTCTATAAATTGGCGGTCGGCCAAAAAGAAAAGAGCCTGGGCATGAACTGGCGTTCATGCCCAGGCACAAAAAATATTGCCACGGAATCGATACCATGAGATTTTCAGTTGCTATCATAAGAGCCTTTCTGCTTTTGATCCTGTGGAAATTGCGGTTTTGGGCGGGGGTTGTTTTTGGTGTCTCGATGCCGTGTACCGGCGTATTTCTGGAATAGATAACGTTGCTTCAGGTTATACCGGGGGGAACCTGGAAAATCCATCCTATGAAGATATTTGTCGGGGCAACACCGGTCACGCTGAAGTTGTGAAAACAGAATATAATCCGGAGAAAATTTCTTTTGAAAATATTCTCGAAGTATTCTGGAATATTCACGACCCAACCGCGTTAAACCGTCAGGGAAACGATACCGGAACCCAGTACCGTTCTGTGATCTTTTATTTAAATGAGGATCAGAAAGTGCGTGCGGAAAAATCCAGACAGGAAGCCGAAGCTGCCGGGTTATATGCAAATCCGTTTGTTACAGAAATTCAACCGCTCGGGAAATTTTATGAAGCCGAAAAGTATCATCAAAACTATTACGACATGAACCGCATGGCCAATCCCTACTGCATGGCCGTTATCGACCCCAAAGTAAAAAAATTTATTCAGCATTTTCCGGATTATCTTAAAGACGGCTTTGGCGGATATTGATTATGGCGCACTGTTTTTTTTGAGACAATAAATGGAATTAAAATTTCAATACAACAAGGTTACCCGCCAGAAATTCCAGGCGGCCATAAAGGCCAGATTAAGAGCCCTTCCCGTTTTAAGAGCCCGGGAAGCGCTTTTGCGAATTGAGGTAAAGAATCGGAAAAAAATTATTCAGGAACTTGAAAAAGAGCTTGCCGATCTAAAAATTCCGGTTTACGAAAATTTAAAACTCTGGTCGGAGTTCCCCGATCTGGTTCATGTTGAAAAGATAGAATATGAAAAAAAGTCGATTGCAGGCGTGCCGATCATATTATATTCAGGCGTTATTTTTGATGTAAGGTGGTACAGCGTTTTTGATGAGCCCAAATGGTTTCTGGAAGGCGTAAATACTATAAAAAATATTCTGGCAAAACAAATCCAGCTCGAAGTGGAGCATGAAAGCCTTGCCCGGCTTGCCATTGCCGGAAAAAAAACTACGCAAAAGGTAAACCTCTACGAGAAAGTCCAGATTCCGGCCTATAACCAGGCAATACTGCAAATCAAACGATATCTTGAAGATGAGGAAAATTTATCCTTTGCGGGTCAAAAAATAATAAAAAAAAGGATGTCTGCATGATTACCCCCATGAAAAAAATTTCCATAATACTGCTTGCGGGCGAAAAAGAGAAATTTTTAAAGGAAACGCAAAAATCCGGTCTGATGGAAATTATAAAAGATCAGGAGAAAATTGATAAACCCCTCGAAGAGAAAATAGAACTACTGGCCCAGTGCCGTCGCGCTATTGAGGAAATTCGGCGCGAACAAAAAAACCAGCCCAGCCCAAAAAAAATAAAACAACTTACGGGAGTGCCAATCGAATTGCTTTCGGAGTTTGACAGTCTCCACGAAGATTTGACAAATGTTTCCCGTGAAATCGACAAGCTGAAAATGGATGAGGAAAAGCTGCAACCATGGGGTCATTTCAGTCTTGAGGCTATTGAAAAACTCGAAGAGCATGGCGCGAAAACACATTTTTATATTATTCCGGCAAAAAAATTTAAAGCGATTGAGTACAAAGATCTGGTTTCGGAAATTGTTTTTCAGGACAGGGAACTTGTATATTTCATAACCATCCTGCGCCACAAACCTCAAGGGAAAAACGAACTTCCAAAAACGCCGGTTCATGATACAAAGGAAATTGTTTTGCCTGCGGTATTTGAAAAAAGCAAAGACAAGATCATCAACAGCATTCGTTCGCATGAAGTTGTATTGCCAAAAGAATCCCTGAATAATATTATGTTGCTCATAGAACAAAAAGAAAAAACAAAAAATGAAATTCAGCATAGAATTTCCGGGTTTGCGGCTTATCTGGATATTTTATCCAGTTTTGCCGCAACACTAAGCAACTCAATTCAATACGATCAGGCAGCGCTTTATTGCAATGACGATGAAACCGGCCAGTTTACATATGTTGAAGCCTGGTTTCCCGCCGTTGAAGAAAGCAAGATGGTTCAACTGTTAAAATCCTTTACAATCCGGTATTTTATTGCCGATCCACAGCCGGGCGAAAATCCGCCGGTAAAATTAAAAAATAATTTTTGCGTCAGGCCGTTTGAAAGCATCACGCGAATTTTTTCATTACCCTCATATTTTGAAATGGATCCGACGCCTTTGTTTGCTCCTTTTTTTATGTTGTTTTTTGGACTTTGTATTGCCGATGCAGGATATGGAATTCTTCTGCTAATTTTTTCAGGCCTGGCTTTATTCAAAGTCCCAAAAGATATCAAGCCGGTATTTCAACTGGGCATGATTTTTGGAATATTTACTATTTTTGCCGGTTTTTTGATAAATGACTTGTTCGGTTTTGAAATATTTGAAAACCCCGGAAACGAACCGTTAATTCATGCCAATATTCCATGGGATTTTTTTGCCCCGTATAAAGATAACGGCAGGCTCGTTTTTCCGGCCATGTCATTTTCATTGTTTATAGGGTTTATCCAGGTTTCCTATGGCATGATCATGCAATCGATAACCAAATGGAAAAATGCCGGCTTTAAACATGCCATTCTGCCCGTTGCCTATCTTTTGATGATGGCTGGAACTCTTGTTTTTGCAGCGCATAAAAATATTGTAGGCTTTTCTTCCATGATGATTGGAACACTTCCTCTTGGGGCGCTTGTACAGAACATTCCATTAGATGCCGGATGGATTATTTTAATAACAGGTTTTGTTCTGCTCTTGTTTTTTAATTCACCGGAAAAAGCGGTCTGGATCAGACCGCCTGTTGGCCTGTGGGAGCTATATGGTTTTATCTCCGGCATTATAGGCGATATTCTGTCCTACCTGCGGCTTTTTGCCCTTGGTCTTGCCGGCGGGTTGCTCGGCAACGCCTACAACAACATTGGATTTCTGGTATTAAATAACTTTGGCGGCTGGCATTCGATCATGGGCGTATTCTTTTTTGTCCTTATTTTTGTTATCGGGCATTCCATAAATATTTTTTTGGCGGTGCTCGCCGCTTTTGTACATTCGCTCAGGCTCACGTTTGTAGAGTTTTATAAAAACCTTCAATTTCATGGCGGCGGAAAACCGTTTACGCCCTTTTCGCTGGAAAAATAAAGGATCAGGAGAAATTATGGCAGCAATATTAGCTCTTTCGGGAATAGGCATGATGGTTGGATTATCCGGAGCAGGTTCAGTAATCGGGATAGTCATATCGGGTTCGGCCGTTATCGGCATGGTAAAAAAAAGACCTGAGAAATTTGCCAATGGAATTATTTTATGCTCGCTGCCGGCCACGCACGGGCTGTACGGATTTGTGGCATTTATCATGTATAATGATTCCATGCGGGAAGCAATTTCCATGTTCCAGGCATCCGTTGTATTTGGAGCAGGTTTTGCCGTGGGTCTGGTAACATTAATAGCAGGTATTTACCAGGGCAGAGTTATTGCTGCCGGCCTTGCAGCTCTGGGCAGCGGACACGAGGTCTTCGGCAGCACATTTATTCTTGCGGCCTTTCCGGAATTTTATGCGATACTTGCTCTTGTCGCGGCTATTTTAATGAAAAACCTGATGATATAGAAGTGGCGCTCCTGCGCCACCGGTTTCATTTTATTGTTTTTTTAGATTTTCAGGCTCCGCATATACTAAATAATGTATATTTTATCTGATTATGCCTCAACTGGAAAATAAAATTTTCTGGCACACTCTTTCCGAAAGAGATGTGCTTCAAAAAGTAAATTCTGCGGAAAATGGTCTGTCGACCAAAGAAGCGCAGATCCGCCTCGGGCAATTCGGCGCCAATACAATAGAAAGCGGAGCAAAGATAAATCCATTTCAAATTTTTTTGCGGCAATTCAGATCATTTCTGGTGGCTCTGCTTTTGATAGCCGCGCTCATTTCCGGATTTTTACGGGAGTGGGTAGATGCGGCGGCCATTATGATTATCGTTCTTATGAATGCTTTTATCGGTTTTTTTCAGGAATACCGGGCGGAGAAATCGCTGGATGCCTTGAAAAAAATGACTGCTCCCGAAGCAAGGGTTTTGCGCGACAATGCGATTTGCTCGATCAAATCCATAGAGGTCGTGCCGGGAGATTTGCTTCTTTTGGATGCCGGCGATATTGTTGCCGGAGATGCGCGGGTTTTAAACTCTTCATCGCTTAAAACAATGGAGGCCATGTTAACAGGCGAAGTCATACCGGTTGAAAAAAAGAATATAATTATATCTGAAATTAATCTACCCCCCGGCGATCAAATTAACATGGTTTTTTCCGGTACCGGCGTAACGAGTGGTCATGGAATTGCCGTGGTTGTTTCCACGGGATCAGATAGTCGAATTGGTCAAATTGCTCATTTAATGTCTCAAACTCCATCAACGAAAAGTTCCCTTATGCAAAAATTAAATGTTGTGGGGCGTATCCTCACCTTAACGGCTTTGTCGGTATCGGGTATGCTGTTTTTTGGGGGATTTTTGCGGGGGATTTCCCCGCTGGAACTTTTTCTGGCATCGGTAAGTCTTGCGGTAGCCGCTGTTCCGGAAGGATTACCTTCGGTGGTGACCATTGCCCTTGCGTTGGGTGTGGCTAAAATGTCCAAACGACATGTCCTCGTTCGAAAACTGCCGTCTATGGAAACCCTTGGATCGGTTACTGTAATCTGTACTGACAAAACAGGAACCCTTACGCATGGAGAAATGACGGCGCGATTTCTTTTTACAGACGGCAAAGAATACAGGGTAACCGGAGAAGGTTATAATCCACAGGGCAGTATTGTCGAAGAATCTGGCGCCAAATTAACAGTAAAAGGAGAGGAAGAAAAAAAAGAAACTTTAAATAATTTTTTAACGGCAGGTCTACTCGGTATTAATGCCCGCTTGAACTTTCTGGATAACCAATGGAACCTTTCCGGAGATCCTACCGAGGGAGCCATTTTATTGGCTGCCATGCGCTATGGTATCAAGCTTGAAAGCGTATTGAGCAAATTTCCCAAAATTCGGGAATTCCCTTTTGATTCAGACCGTAAACGCCAGAGCGTACTTTGTCAAAATAATCATAGCAGTATGTTATGCATCAACGGCGCTCCCGAATCAATTGTAGATTTATGCGTTCATCTGGAGTTGTCTTCCGGTCAGGAACCGTTTACGCAAAAGGCAAAAAGGGAAATTCTGGAGATTTGCCATCGTTATGCAGATCAGGGATTGCGCGTAGTGGCCACAGCACGGCGTAACATAGATGAAGCCGGCGCATCCGGCATGAATTGCGGAACTCTTGAAAAGCAATTAACTTTTCTGGGCTTGACTGCAATGTACGATCCACCGCGCAAGGAGGCGTATGATGCCGTTGCGAAATGTCAAAAAGCCGGAATAAAAGTACTTATGATTACGGGCGATCATCCTGAAACAGCGCGGGCGATTGGACACGATCTGGGCATTTTCAGCGATAATCACGGGATTCTAACGGGAAAAGAATTGCATACACTTTCTGAAGAGCAGCTTGCCGGAATGATTGACTCCGTCCGGATTTTTGCGCGCGTATTGCCCGTAGACAAGCTGACGATTGTTCGCGCTCTAAAGAAAAAAGGGCATATTGTTGCCATGACCGGCGATGGAGTCAATGATGCTCCGGCTTTAAAGGGCGCAGATATAGGCGTGGCAATGGGAAAATCCGGGACATCCGTTGCCAGAGAAGCAGCAGATTTTATTATTACCAATGATAATTTTTCTTCGATCGTCGCTGCTGTGGAAGAAGGACGGGTAATTTTGAACAATATACGCAAGGCATTGTACTATCTTTTATCGGGAAATATTGGAGAAATTCTGTTTATGGCAATTGGAGTAATGCTTGGCTATCCGATTTTTTTTCTCCCGGTTCATTTGCTCTGGATAAATCTCATTACGGATGGCTTGCCGGCGCTTGCGCTGGCGCAGGATGCGGCAGAAGATGACGTAATGAACAAAACGCCGCTGCCCCCGGAACAGGGATTAATGACCGGAAAATTTTATGCAAACATTTTTTTTGCCGGTATTTTGACGGCAGCAACAACTTTTTATGCATTTTGGATTGGTTACCAGGATGGAAACATGGAAAAGGGGCGTACTTTTGCTTTTTTTGCAATAATGACATCCGAGCTTGTACGGGCGCTTGGCGCTCGGAGCGAGGACAAACCTGTCTGGCTTTTTAACCCATTCAAGAATACATATTTAATTCTGACTTCTTTTGGCTCTCTTGCCGCGCAGCATCTTTTTTGTCTTTTGGAACCTGTCCGGATTTTTTTAAAACTTTCTCCGCTGACTCTTCAGGAAAATATTTTATTAACAATTCTCGGACTAATCCCTTTTGCTATTATTGAAATTAGAAAAGCTGTTAAACTGCGGTTCAGATTCTCCCGATTACCGTTCTTTGGGGTTTAGGTATTTTCTAAGATAATCGCCCAAAAGATTATAAGCGACTACCACGAGAAATATGAACAAACCAGGAAAAAAAATCAACCACCAGGCAAAATCCATATAGGACTTGGAAATATTTAATACTTGTCCCCAGGAGGCATCGGGAGGCTGGATACCGATTCCAAGAAAGCTCAGCGCGGATTCGGTAAGCACCACATCGGCCACGTCAAATGTGGTCATTACAATAACAGGCGAAAGGCTATTGGGCAAAATATGATAAAAAATCTGCCGAAAACTGGTTGCTCCAAGAACTTTCGCCGCAAGAACAAATTCAAAAGTTTTTCGTTTTAAAAATTCTGCCCGGAGAATTCGCGCAACTCCTGTCCACTGGGTTAGGCCAAGGACAATCATAACGTTAAACAGAGAAGGTTTGCGCATAACCAGTACTGCCATAATTAAAATAAGGCGCGGAAAAGTGATCATAATTTCAATAAATCGGGAAAGGAGAAGATCTACCCAGCCCCCGTAAAATCCTGCTATGGAACCAACAACAACGCCAATCACGAGAGAAAGCGCTACGGCAATCAAACCCACCAGCATGGAATTTCGCGCTCCGTGAATCATACGCGAGGCAACGTCGCGGCCTACATCGTCGGTACCCATGTAATGCCCGAATCTGCTAAAGGACGGAGGAATTAATATTTCGTCGAGGTTTTGCTCGAAAGGAGAAAATGGGACAAGGGTAAAAACAGCCGATATTTCCGATTTTGAAGCAAGTCCCCTGAAATCAATTTTGTCCAGCCTAATTCTTTTTTGAACGCTGTATGCCGAAAAGAACGGACTGACCGGAATATCATATGTTGATTTATTTTTCAAAATTAATAATGGATACGGCGAAGACAAGAATGAAGCAAAGACTGCGACAAAAACAAAAAAGCCAATAATGTAAAAAGAAATTCTGGCGCTTAAATCTGGCTTCATGAGGTTTCCGTCTCGTCAAGTTTAATGCGCGGATCGACCAGAGCGTAGGCAATATCCGACAACAAAATTCCCAGCAGGGTTAAAATGGCGGAAAAGGAGACCACGGCCATAATAACGGTTTCATCGTTGCTGTAAATGCTGTCGTAGGCAAGCTTACCCATTCCGGGAAGAGAAAAAATAGATTCGATAATCACGCTGCCGCCAAAAAGACCCGGTAAGAGTCCCGCCATCATGGTAATAACGGGAATCAGAGAATTTCGCATAGCATGAACATAAATGATTCTTCTATGAGACAAGCCCTTGGCTCGCGCAGTGCGAATATATTCCGATTTGAGCGATTCCATAAAACTGTTTTTTACAAAGCGCGATAAAAATGCAAAAGCGCCATAAACAGAAACAACAATGGGTAAGAAAAGATGCCAGAAAATATCCCCCATTTTTTGAAATATATTCAGTTCATCAAAATAATCGCTCGTTAAGCCGTTCAAAGGGAAAAGATCGAGATAGTCTCCACCTGAAAAGTATTTCAGCAAAAGGAGAGCCGCCCAAAAAGTCGGCAGGGAATAAAGAATATATAAAATTAAAGTTAACCACCGGTCAAGACGAGAATTGTCGTTTAGAGCCGAATATATCCCCAAAGGCACCGAAATAATGTACACAATAAAAATGGTTATTACGTTTAATCCAATGGTGATCGGCAGCGCTTCTTTGACTTTTTGCAGAACCGGCCTGTGATCTATGCGGCTGGCGCTAAAATCCAGCGTAAGAATATTTTTCCACATTACATAGTACTGGTAATACAAAGGTTTGTCGTAACCATAATAATGGCGAAGTTGCTCAATATATTGTTCTGAAGCCGACGTATCCTTGATGCCATCCGGATTGAGCATTTGCTGCAAGACCGGATCTGGTCTCAGCTTTGTTAAAAAAAAAGTGATGGTGACAATTCCAATAAATGTTGGAATCATCCAGAAAATTCTTTTTACAATATATTTCACTACCGGATAAACTTGTATATTTTTAGAGCCGGTCAAGCTCAATATCTGTCAGAACGTCGATGGCGGATCAGCGCCAGGAGCCTCGGCAGGAACTCAAAATTCAGTCAGAATAATTTATTTCGCTCCTCCCCCCATTAGATAATAAATGAACTGCACGGGCGAAGTAAGAATGTCCAACGCAATGGTTACGGGATAACCCAGATACATCAGGGGATATATAATATGGCTTCGTTTTTTCCACGCCAGATTCAAATCGCCATCGCCCAAAACGTAAGCGTCAATTTTCGCCATCTTTACAAAAAGAAATTTCCGTGCTAAATTCGGAGCAGGGGAAAAACGAAACTCCTTTTCTGGAAATTCCTTTAAAAGTTTTAAATTCTTCGAGGAGCGCCGATCTGGATATCGGACTTGGCGTTCGCGC
>JAOUFE010000076.1 GCA_029858425.1 Spirochaetia bacterium
TTTTTATTTTAAAATGGGGAAATTCCCTCGACAATAATAATTCGGCAAAATATTTTTTATCTTTTTTCGTTAAAGAAACATTGTATATAAAACCTCCGAGAGCTTGATTGCCACCGGAAAAAAAAATGCCATCTCCTTTATGAATGTGGAAATCTTTTAAAAGCTGTACCGTGATGCGGTAGCCATGAACCTGTTGCACTGTACCGGATAATATACCTGTATGAGAATTGATTTTATCGTTTACCAGATTTGCATGGTCTATCCCGTCCAACCAGCCAGAACCGCCATTTCGGCTATAGGTAAGTCTTGCGGGGATGAAAAATGGATTGCTTGCAACATCGCGGGTAGACTGTATGGCCGCCGCCACATATTCCGGAGTTTTTAATCTTCCTTCAATTTTCAGGGCATTTATCTCCATGTCGGCCAAAGGCTTGATAAAGCGGCTCCCGGTTAGATCTGCAGGGGAAACCAGAAATGAACCGCTGGTTTGTTTTTCTTTTCCGTCGATGAAAAGACTGTATTCATGGCGACAACTCTGGGCGCATTCTCCGCGATTGGCCGAGCGTCCTCCAAAACCCGAAGAAGTAAAACATTGCCCCGAATACGCAATACATAGCGAGCCATGAATAAAAACTTCCAGTTCGGTACTGACCTGCTCCCTGATGAGTTTAATTTCTGAAATGGACAATTCCCTTGAAAGAGTATATCTGAAAAACGTTTCCCCATAAAATGAAATATCGAGCGGATTTGTAATCGTCATTTGCGTAGAGGCATGAAGCCGGACTTCCGGAAATATTTCTTTTAAAAGAACGGCAAAACCGACATCCTGAATGATCCAGGCATCGGGAGCAAACCGGCAAATATCCAGAAAACCTTTCAGGGCATCTTTTAGTTCTCTGTCAAATATTAAAACATTAAAGGCAATATAAGCCTTTACTCCATACAGATGAGCCAGTTCTATAAAGCCCTGAATTTCCTGAAACGACAGATGATCGCTTCTACCGCGTGCATTATAATGGGGCATTCCAAAATATACAGAATCGGCTCCGTTATGAATCGCGGCTTCAAGCATCGCCCGGCTGCTCACCGGAGCCATTATTTCTGGCAGTTGACTTTTCATGGAACTAAAAAGCGATCATTGCAAATCCAGCACAAATCCAGGAAAGATGTTCGAGACAAAACGAAAAGTACCTTTTTACGGGAAAATTGGCAGAGTATTTCTGGAAGTTCCTTTCAATATTTGATAAGTTGATAATATTATCCAATATATGAAAGCATCGAATCATATTGATTTCTCCATGGAACCTGTAATTGAAACAACAGACACCGAAGTATGGTTTGCCGATCATATTTTATATATAAATGTGAAGCCCGGCGCAGAAATTGATCTTGAGGCGGCAAAAAACCATTTGGGGGAATGGAAAAATTTTTTAATGTTAAATCATAGCATGGATAATTTTGCAATGATTATTGATATAAGCGGTCTAAAAAGCATCACAAGAGAAGCAAGGATTTACTATACAAAAGAACAGGAATTAATGGCGAAATCCCTCGCTTTTTTAACAGCCTCGCCGCTTAGCAAAATCATCGGAAATTTTTTTATGTCTTTTGGAAAAAGCAAAGCTCCTATGCGAATATTTTCGAATAATGATGATGCCATAGCATGGTCCAAAAAAAATCTGCATAATTTAAATTAGCGCGTTTTTGGGGCGCGACGCGCCCCAAAAACGCGCATTTTACTGCATTCTGACGTGAATATGGAGGCTCTTGCCCAAACTCAGCCTGGGCTCGAAGTGGTTTCAATATATTGAATTTTATGATTTGACAAAGGGCATTTATTCTTGAGTATGCCCAATAGTTTAAAGTTTTGGACAATTTTCATGTTTATGAAAAAATATTACAATAAAATCTGGAAAAAAGTCAATAACAAAGGCCATGAAAGAATTACTTTCATGCTCATTCCCCATGGTGAGGCCAATATAATCAGCATTCAGCTTAGCAAATTTACAATTTACTTTGGTTTCTTTATAACCCTTGCAATACTTGGCGCATCCATCATTTCAACAGAACTTCAAGGCAATATTAAACCAGAAGTCGATCAACTTTACAATACAAACCGCACCTACTACTATGAAAGAGAGCAGTATGTAGAAAAATTCAATCAAATTGAGAAAAACCAGGAAAAATTAAAAACAAAATTAAACTCTCTTTTTGAGATGGCCAATATTTCGGAGGGCGATGCATCCATTTTTCTGGACGACAATTCTCTTCGAAAAACTGCGTCATTGGACATGCAGGAGGAAAGCGCCCGATTTACCAGTCATATGGTGGCGCTTCTTGACCAAACCAAAGACAAGACAAGCAAAATTGTCGAGCCTCAAGAAGTAGATTCGCAACTGCTTCAGGAGTTTGCCCAGGTATACAATCAGCAAAAAAGTTTCAAGTACAGCTCCGAGGTAGTTTCTTACAGGGAATTATATCTTGATATCAAGCAAACTGAATATCTAATGTCGGTTTTTGAAAACTTTCTGGAAACAAGAGATGTAGTTCAAAAAAGTTTACCCTATTATTGGCCGATTGCCGGAGGACATTTCACTTCATTTTATGGTCCAAGATTTTCTCCTTTTGGTTATACCAGCGAATTTCATCTGGGTGTTGATCTTGCCGACAGAATTGGTACGCCAGTATATGCCGCCGCCGATGGAAAAGTTGCGCAGGCTTTCTATTCAGAGGGCTACGGAAGAAACATTCTGTTACAGCACAAGTTTGGTTACAGCTCGCGGTATGCTCATTTAAGCAAGATCGTCGTATTTCCAGGACAAATAGTTACCAAAGGCCAGCTAATTGGAAATGTAGGCGAAACCGGCAGGGCTACCGGTCCTCATTTGCACTTTGAAGTAATGATTGACGGCAGACATGTAAATCCCTTGCCTTATTTAACCACTATTTAATTTCATGTCCAATGAAAACAATCGTAATAAATGGAATCTGCATTACGAGAGGGATAAGGCAAAACAGCATATCCCCGATGAAAATATTGTAAGATTTTTTCAGCATTACCTGAGAAAAAATCCAGACTTGATAAATCCCTGTATCCTGGAAATGGGCAGCGGCAGCGGCAGAAATCTCACTTACCTGCAATTGTATTCAAACCAGGTATACGGTATGGACTTTGCCAGGAAATCTCTCGAAAGCCAACAAGGTGTTGTATGTGCCGTTTCCCACGAAGCGCCATTTGGAGATCATTTATTTGACATTGTAATTGCATGGGGTTTGCTTCATTATCTTTCCGACAAATCGCTGGATCGAACGATAGATGAGGTTAGAAGATTATTAAAACCAGACGGCATTTTCTTTGGAACCCTTCGATCCAGCAAAGATACCCATCTTGCGCAGGTACTTAAATCCGGCGATTTAATGGACGGGGAGGCGACTTTTTATGACAAATCAGAGGTAAACCGTATTCTTAAAGATTTTAAAAAGGTCAAACTGGGTTTTATTCTGCGACAATCCCCGGGAGATGAGGGAATAATTGCCCACCACATATTTGAAGCAACCATATGATTTGCCCGGTTTGCAATTCTGATGACACCTTCAGGTCAGGGGTAATTGAGCGCTTTGAAAAGCCTTTATATATTCGGCAATGCAAAGCATGTCGCAGCTTTTATCAATACCCACTACCGCCAGATTATGAAAATTTTTATAGCGATGATTATTATTCCGGGAAAGCAAATTATTCTTACGTCGACGAGCGCAAAAAAAACTCATATTCAAAATATGTCTGGGATGCCCGGATAAACAAGCTTAAAAAATTTCAACCATCCGGAATATTTCTCGATGTGGGCTGCTCATTCGGCGGACTTGTGAGATCAGCCTCCCGTTATTATAAATCCTATGGAATGGATATCTCGGAATATGCAGTAGAACAAGGCAATATTTTTTCAAATCAGCTCGGATGCAATGAAAATTTTATGGGACTGCATCACGGCACCTTGCTTGATTTTTCAATGAACGATATTCGCGAATCGACTGTTTCAATTATTTCCATGATTGAGGTGGTTGAGCATCTTGCAAATCCGGGCGATCATGTGGCAATGGCCTGGAAACTATTAAAGCCGGGCGGAATTTTCCTTGTTCAAACCGCCAATATGACAGCCAATCAGGCCGTAAAAAGCGGCCTGGATTATCATTATTTTTTACCCGGGCATTTAACGTATTTTTCTCAAGCTGGACTTCTAAAGCTTCTTTTAAAAACAGGATTCAGGAATATTATCGAGTTTTTTCCCGTTGAATTTAGCCTTCTTCCAAAACTGCGAAAAATTCAGGGGGATTTTAAAACCTGGCAAGATTACCTGAAATGGATAAAAGTATCATATTATCACCTCCACTCCTCATATCATTTTGGCCACAACCCATCTACCTCTTCGTATGTCGTTTACGCAATAAAATAAATTTATTGTAAGCTTTAGACTCAAATCTTCCGAAAAATAATGTAGATTTGCGGGAAAAATCGAAAATTAAAAATGCAAAAATTCACAAGAGCCAACATCCAGACATTATATTTATCCGGATTTATTGTTCCGCCATTTGCCTGGTTAGCTTTGGGGCTTTATATTGATTTGTACTCTCTTCGAAGCATTTTATCCATGAACTGGCTATTTCCTCTCCTTTACTTATCATTTATTGGAGGAATTTTTTTCTATATCAATAAACTTTTTATGGATATTGAGATAGCCTTCGATAAACCTGAAAAAAAATACATTTCCAGGGCACAGCGAGCCATAGTTTATTTGCCTAAGTTTTATCTTATTATATTGCCTGCATTTGGAGCGCTTTTGCCGCTTGGGGCGCAAACCAATGTTACAGAGCTGATGTCCGCTGAATTTGTTCTGGAATGGATTTTTGGCACGGTGATTATTTTTCTTGCCTCTACTCCTTTTTTTATCAAAATGTTAGAGTCGTTGGAAAAATCAACCCAAAGCATTCCCACGTCGACCTTTTATTTTGATTTAAATATTGATTCTAAATTTTCTCTTGTTTCCCTGCCAAATATCATAGGAACATTTTTTTTAACGGTTTGTGCCTATTTGTTAATTTTCCTAAAAAACGATCAAAACCCCGATTTAATTTATATGCTGTTAACCAAAAGCGTAGTGCTTGGAATTTTTATCATAGGTATATTTGTCCTGAATCAATACATGTTGAGAAGTCAGTTGCTTATGCCCATTCAACAAATCAATGAATTTATGGGAAATATTGTTTTAAGCGGCGGAAACCTGAATTCACGATTGTCTATTGCAAACAGGGATGAGTTTAACTCTATTGCGGCCAACTTTAATCATTTAATGAATTTTTTCCGACAAATTGTTTCCCAAATTGATTTTACTTCTGTAGACATGGTAAACGCCTCGCGCCGGCTCACTCAACACTCAAAAAAACATGGATATTCCGCCCAAAGAGAGCATGAAATTCTTCGGGAAATTGAGAAGTCCGGGCTACAAATTAAAGATATGAGCCATCAAATTTCCGAATCTTCGTCAAAAAGTATTGGCGGTGTCCATATAATAGCCAGCCTGATTCACGATTTAAATGTCGAAACACAGGAAGTAATTCAAAATCTGGATGACCTAACCGAAGACATTCGCGGTACTGCAATATCAGCACAGGTAGGCGAAAAGGCTCTTGCAAGTATGAGACACACGATGGAGACTTTATTTAACATTTTTCAGGATATTGCAGAAGTAATGACATTTACTGATGATATTGCTGAAAAAATCAACCTTCTTTCTCTGAACGCTTCTATTGAGGCAGCCCGGGCCGGCGAGCTTGGCATGGGATTTTCTGTAGTGGCTCAACAGATAGCCCATCTTTCGGAAGAAACCAGAAAAAACGTTTTTCATATTGAGGCGCTACTTGAAAAAAGCAATGAGCAAATGAAATCGGGAACAGATCAGATTTTATCCGGAGTTCAGACTATTTTAACTCTGCTTACAGGCGTCGAAGATATTGAGAAAGTATTTGGAAAAATTGTTTTTAGTTTAAAAAACGATATTAAAAATTACAAGGAACTGGAAGAGAAAGTAATCGATATTGAAAGTACCATTCAATATATTGTCAACAACAACGAAATCCAGCAGGAAAAATTAAAATATTTAATAGATTCTATAGGTAACGTGGGACAATTAAACAAAGCAAGTATCGATACCCTGAATGAGCTAAACGTAAATGTTGAGCACAGCGTACATTTTGCCAATGACCTTCAAAAAAAAGTAACCCGGTTTCAGATGAAAACATCTTCAAATGCCGCCAAACCAGCAGAGAGCTTGTCTTCTGAAAAAAATACCGGAAATGATGCTCAAAAAGCCGGTTGAAATTTATGCAGGTACTGAGCTGGCCGCCTATGGTTTCCCGAATGGCCACCCGTTTAGTCTTTTCAGACACGATGCATTTATTGAAGAAATAAATTCAGATGAGCGCTTAAAGTTCTTAAAAAAAAATTCGCCGGTTACCGCCAGCATAGAAATTCTCCAGTTATTTCATACTCCAGATTATGTTGATTTTGTAAAAAGAAAATCCCAGGAAGGGCATGGATTTCTGGATTCAGGCGATACGCCTGTATTTCCAGGAGTTTATGAGGCGGCCTGCTTTGTCGTTGGATCGGCTGTTGAAGCCGCCGACAGGATAATGAGAGGAATTGTCGATAAAGTATTTATTCCTGTTGCCGGGTTGCACCATGCCCGCCGCGACAGGGCAGCCGGTTTTTGTGTTTTCAATGACTGCGGCGTAGTACTGGAATTTCTTTTACAAAATTACGGACTCAAAAAAATCGCTTACGTTGATATTGACGCTCATCATGGAGACGGGATTTATTATGGCTTTATAGATAATCCGCACATAATTTTTGCCGATATCCACGAAAGCCCACAGTCGCTTTATCCTGGAACAGGATTCGCAAACGAACTGGGAGAAGGTTCGGGACTTGGATATAAACTGAATATTGAAATGAATGCTGGAGCTGTTGATAAAGACTTTTTCCTGGCATGGGATCAGGTTATGAATTTTTTGAATAAAAATGAGCCGGAGTTTATATTGTTTCAATGCGGAGCTGACTCTGTTGCGGGCGATCCCCTGACCCATTTGCAGTATTCGTCCGGGGCTCACACCGAAGCGGCGCTGCAACTGGCTCGCCTTGCCGACAGGTTTTGTCAAGGTAAAATGCTTGCCGTCGGCGGCGGGGGTTATAATTTAACTAATATCCAAAAGGCATGGGCTGGAGTAGTGCGATCCATGTCGCGAATCTTATGAGCTATGACATAACAGAATATAAAAATACAATTAAAGATACAAAAAAGTGGCTGGCAGACGGACTATCCCGATCTACTGGAAAAAAGTTTCTTATGGCAATGACCGGTCTTTTTTTGATTACTTTTTTAATGGTTCACCTGTTTGGCAATCTGTTGCTGCTCGTAAATGACAATGGAATTTCGTTTAACGAATATTCAAAAAATATGTCGCACAGCAAAATTATTAGAGTTATGGAAATTTTTCTTTTTACCGGATTTATCTTTCATATAGGTTTTGGCGCGACTGTATCGATTCAAAACCGCCTCGCCAGAAAAATTCCATATGCTGTGATAAAATCTAGTGAAACAAGTTCATTTTTTTCAAGATATATGTTTCATACAGGCAGTCTTGTGTTTATATTTCTACTTCTGCACTTAAATTCATTTTTTATTCCTCATCGGGTTCTGGAGTCCGGATTATCCATGTATGAAAGCGCTCTCATTGTTTTTCACAACCCCTTGTTTGTTTTATTTTATATTTTTGCCATGATTCTTCTTTCCTTTCATCTCATGCATGGTTTTCAAAGCGCTTTTCAATCTCTGGGTATTCATCATAATAAATATACCCCTTCTATAAAATTATTGGGGAGATTTTTTGCGCTTGTCGTCCCCCTGGTTTTTGCCGTAATTCCCGTTTATATTTATTTCTGGAAGTAAACATGAACAAGTTAAATCCAAATACCCCCGATGGAAATCTTGCCAACAAGTGGAAAGATCAGCTTTTTAATTTTAAACTCGTCAACCCGGCCAACAAACGCAAATTTGATATCATTGTAATTGGCTGTGGTCTGGCTGGATCATCAGCTGCCGCTTCTTTGGCAGAATTAGGCTACAACATCAAGATTTTTACATACCATGACAGTCCGCGACGGGCTCACAGTATCGCTGCGCAGGGGGGTATCAACGCAGCCAAGAATTATCAAAACGACGGGGATAATGTGCATCGTCTTTTTTACGATACCATTAAAGGAGGCGATTTCAGATCCAGAGAGGCAAATGTTCATCGCCTCGCCGAGATTAGCGAAAAAATAATAGATCAATGTGTGGCACAGGGAGTTCCCTTTGCGCGTGATTATGGCGGTCATCTTGACAACCGCTCTTTTGGCGGGGCACAGGTTTCCAGGACATTTTATGCAAAAGGACAAACTGGCCAGCAATTGTTGCTTGGAGCATACGGAGCCTTGAACCGGCAAATACACAAGAAAAAAGTAACCGTTTACAATTATCACGAAATGCTGGATTTGGTTGTAATCGATGGCAAGGCCGTCGGAGTAGTGACAAGAGACTTGAGAACCGGTGAAATAAGTTCCCATGCAGCTCATGCCATTGTGCTTGCATCGGGCGGTTACAGCAATATTTTCTATTTGTCAACCAATGCCAAAGCAAGCAATGCTACGGCAATCTGGAGAGCGCATAAAAAAGGAGCATTTTTTGCAAACCCGTGTTTTACACAAATTCATCCAACCTGTATTCCGGCTTCGGGGCATTATCAATCCAAATTGACCCTGATGAGTGAAAGTTTGAGAAACGACGGACGGGTATGGGTACCCAAAAAAAAGAATGATGGCCGATATCCTGAACAAATACCTCAAAATGAAAGGGACTATTTTCTGGAAAGAAAATACCCGTCTTTTGGCAATCTTGTTCCAAGGGATGTTGCCGCAAGAAACATTAAAGAGGTTTGCGATGAGGGGTTTGGGGTTGGCTCTACAGGACTTGCCGTTTATCTGGATTTTGAGGATGCAATTAAAAGGCTCGGCGAAGAGGAAATTGAATCAAAGTACGGCAATCTTTTTGAAATGTATGAATTGATAACAGGCGATGATCCGTTTGTTACTCCGATGAAAATTTATCCGGCGGCGCATTATACGATGGGCGGTCTCTGGGTCGACTATAACCTCATGTCCACCATACCCGGACTTTTTGTGCTGGGTGAAGCAAATTTTTCCGATCATGGAGCAAACCGCCTTGGCGCCAGCGCTTTAATGCAGGGTCTTGCCGATGGTTATTTTGTGATTCCCTACACACTTGGAAATTATCTTGCAACGGCAAATGTTGGCAAACCGGATGTTCAATCTCCCGAGTTTAAAGAAGCGGAAAAATCAATCAGTACGGAAACCGGGAAAATGTTGGCATCGAATGGCACAACAACTCCGGATGAAATTCACAGAAAGCTTGGGGAAATCATGCGAGATTATGTAGGAATGGCTCGCAATGCGGCAGGCTTGAAAATAGCAAATGCAGAAATACAAAAGCTGAAACAGGAATTCAAAAATAATCTAAAAATTTCCATGCAATCTGAAAATCTAAATGATTCTCTTGAAAAGGCCGGCAGAGTAAAAGACTTTCTGGAACTGGCCGAGCTAATGGCGGAAGACGCATTGCAAAGAAACGAATCCTGCGGCGGACACTTTAGAACCGAATATCAAACACCTGAAGGCGAAGCCTTGCGAAATGACAGGAAATTTGCCCATGTTTCCGCCTGGGAGTATATTGGAAAAAACAAACAACATAAACTGCATATAGAAAAGTTAAAATTTGAATATATAAAATTAAGCTCAAGAAGCTATAAATAGTTTCAGGAGCGCATCCTGAAAGCCAGGAGGGGTTTCAGGACGCATACTGAATAAAAGAGACAAAAATGAAAATGAATATTAAAATCTGGCGACAAGCATTCCAGACTACGAGGGGAAATTTTCAAACCTACATCCTGGAAAATATGGATGATAATATGTCATTTCTGGAAATGCTGGATGTATTAAACGAAAAAATATTGCACGAAGGAGGGGATCCCGTTTCCTTTAGCCATGATTGCCGCGAAGGCATCTGCGGTTCCTGCGGTGTAGTTATTAACGGCAGGGTTCATGGGCCTCTGCAAGGCGTTACCACATGTCAAATTTATATGCGTCATCTGAAACATTACAAAACGCTCGTTATTGAACCATGGCGTGCGCGCGCATTTCCCATTATTAAGGATTTGGTAACCGACCGGCAGGCATTTGATCGTATATTGCAGGCTGGGGGGTACATTTCCATTAATACGGGAGGTATACCTGATGCAAACGCAACGCCCATAGGCAGACACATTGCCGATCAGGCCTTTGCTGCGGCAAGCTGCATAGGCTGTGGAGCCTGTGTAGCGGCATGTCCAAATGCTTCAGCAAATTTGTTCGTTTCTGCAAAAATCTCCCACCTTGCATTCTTGCCGCAGGGGCAGCCTGAAAAAAACCATCGGGTGGAAAGTATGCTTAAGGCAATGGATAAGGAGGGATTTGGAAATTGCAGCAATACAGCCGCATGTGAGTTTGAGTGTCCAAAAGGTATTACATTGAAAAATATCGCCAAACTAAATAGAGAATATTTTGAAGCATTATTTCGATCTTCCCTTGAAGAGCATCCGACACATCCTCATCATGGCAAAGGCGATGAGGTCGCGCATGCGGCATTCCATGATACCCATGAAAAGTAATATAATCCGCATTGGTATTCTTGGAGCCGGGGGTTTTACAGGTCAGGAACTGGTAAAAATTCTTTGCAGACACGGGAATATTCATTTAAACTACATCACTTCAGATATTTACAAAGGGAATTTATTTTGTGAAATTTTTCCAAATTCAGAGCATCCATCCATTAGAGATTTAAAATTTTCCGCCCATCCCGTTGAATTGAAAGATATTCCGGAGGTTGACTTGATTTTTCTGGCCGTTCCCGACGAAGTCTCCATCCATTGGGCAAATTTTTTGCTCCAGAGAAAAATAAAGGTTATTGATATATCCGGAGCATTTCGATTGAAAAACCCGGGGGATTATGAAAAGTATTACAAATTTACCCACAAAAATCCCGAACTGTTAAAAACGGCAGTTTACGGGATGCCTGAATTCAATCGAGAATTTATTAAAACCGCCAGTCTGGTGGCAAATCCAGGGTGCTATGCAACTGCGGCTATTTTGCCGCTTCTTGTCCTTGGAGCTGAAATTCAAATCAAATACTGGCTTATTGATGCCAAGTCTGGAACAAGCGGAGCGGGAGGCCGAAAAGAAAAAGATGCGCTTTCTTTTTCAATGATAAATGAAAATTTTAAAGCATACAAAATAAAAGCTCATCAACATATCCCCGAGATCATCGAACACACAGCGTCTGCACTTAAGCGTCCCGCAGGTTTAAATATGACGCCACATTACCTGCCATTATTTCGCGGTTTGCAGACAAACACATATTTGTATCTCGATGACGAACCTGATCTGGAAAAATTAACGGAAAAATCCGAGTCGATTTCAAAACAGGAAACGTTTATAAGATTTTATCGCGACCCTGAAATGATAGAGCTTAAAAATGTCCAAAATACAAACTTTCTGGATTTTGGTTTTTATTACGACAACCATTCCCGTCTTCTGCAAATTATTTGCGCTATTGACAATTTGCAAAAAGGCGCTGCAGGCCAGGCCATTCAAAATATGAACCTGATGTTCGGGCTAACCGAACATCAGGGGTTGCTATGAACAGTTACTCCCGTTCAATTTCCTGGTGAATCATATCGCCAGGAGTAAAGAGATCTGAAAAATACTCCATAAGCTTTCTTGCTTTTGTAGTATTGTTTTGCGTTACATTGCAAACATAGATATCCAGCGTCAGGTAATCTTTTTCCGGCCACGTGTGAATCGCCACATGTGATTCTGCCAGAAGAATTACGCCGGTAACGCCCGATCCAGGAAATTGATAAAAAAGTTTCCCAACCTGGGTTAAACCCACGTCGGCTACTTTTTCCTCACAAAATTCTTCAAGAGCCTTCGCGTCAACCATTTCGGTTCTACCGCCTTTTACTTCATACATATCGGCTAAAATATGTATGCCTTTATCCAACTTTTGTGTGTGTTCCATTTGAACACGATCAATTAAATTTTGTGTACCCAGACCTTTTCCTGCCATTTCACCCCCCAGTCAATAAATTTTAAATACAATTTGCGTAGTTCTAATTTGAAACAAAATTTCAAGCAAAAAAAATAATTTATGAATTTTTTTAACGTTTTTCCTGCAGTCAAAATCACTAAATTTGCCAGCTCAGGTTCATTCTTTACATGTTTTTGATCATGGTATTGGCAAATTCTGAACATTTTACCTCTCGTGCTCCATCCATTATCCGGGCAAAATCATAGGTTACCACTTTTTGAGATATGGACTTCTCAAAAGCATTTTCAATTATCCTGGCGGCCTCGTTCCATCCCATATATTGAAACATCATTGCTCCTGAAAGAATTACAGATGATGGATTTACCTTGTCCAGACCTGCATATTTTGGAGCGGTTCCATGGGTTGGTTCAAAAATCGCATAACCGCGATCATAGTTAATGTTGGCGGATGGAGATATGCCTGTAAATCCAATCTGGGCGGTAAGCGCATTGGAAATATAGTCGCCGTTTAAATTCAGAGTAACCAGAACGTTATACTCAACGGGTTTGATAAAAGTATGTTGTATGAATATATCGGCCGCCACATCTTTAATTAAAATTTTTCCATGAGGCGGATTCCCCCCGCAGTCCTGGAATGTGATTGTCTCATTGTAAAATTCTTTCTTGGCCAATTCATAGCCCCATTTAATAAAATTCCCCTCGGTATACTTTAAAATGTTTCCAGTATGCACAAAAGTTACCGTAGGCGCTTTGGTTCTTGTTGCAAAGTTTATGGCAGCCCTGACGAGCCTTTGTACGCTTTCCTTTGATACCGGTTTAAGCCCAAAAGATGTAGTTTCCGGAAAGCGAATTTTTTGCAGCAAATTGTATTCTTCTAATAGCTCTAATAATTTATTTGTTTCAGGCTTTCCCGCCTCAAATTCCATTCCCGCATAAATATCTTCCGTATTTTCGCGAAATATGGTCATGTTGACATCCTGCGGCCTTTTTACAGGAGAGGGCGTTCCAGGAAAATATTTTACCGGTCTGAGACAAACATAAAGGTCTAACCTTTGAGTCAGGGTCTGACCGACAGACCTTATATTACTGCCCGATGGAACTGCGATTGGACCTTTTATGGCTATCCGGAATT
>JAOUFE010000001.1 GCA_029858425.1 Spirochaetia bacterium
ATAGCTCCGCGCCAGAAGGAGCGCAGGAAACCGCAAAAGATAGCTCCGCGCCAGAAGGAGCGCAGGAAACCGCAAAAGATAGCTCCGCGCCAGAAGGAGCGCAGGAAACCGCAAAAGATAGGGTTGCTCAGGAAGAATTACCTTCCAACGAAAGCCCCGCCGAAGAATCCAAAGAAGACGAAAAGCCTGAGCCTCCGAGACAGCAAACATCCAGAGATGAAGAAGAGGAAATAAGCGGTAAAGTTCAAGAGCCAGAAGAAGAGCTTGGAGAAGGAATTATAGAAAAGTCTTCATCGCTTTCTTCACTTGAAGATAGTGAAGTCGAAGAAGATGAGGAAGAAAAGAAAAAAACTCCCGAAATTCAGGAAATTCGGGGCGTTCTGGAGTTAAAGGAACCTGAGCAGGAAGATACTCCGTTTATTACCATAACTTATGATTTTAATAAAATTCCCCATCATTTTTATCTCTCCAAAGATCATCATATTCTGGAATATGCATATTATAAATATAAACCGATGCTTGTAAAGGCTCAGAGATTTATTCGGAAAAAGCAAATAACCAAGGCGCTGAACTATTACAGAGTTATCCGTGATCAGCAAATACCTGATGTAATGCGCGTCATGGTAGACAAAAACATCCAGGACATTTCAGAATACCTTGAAAAATATCTAATGGCTCGACCTGGTTAATGAATTATCAAAATTTTATTTTTCCGGTATTTTACGGATTCCTTTTTTCCAGCATAGCATCGTTTGCCAGGGTTTTCACACAACGCGCTAGAATGGCCTTTTATGAGAGTAGCCGAAAAAAAATCAATGACAAATGGAAGTTTATACTTTCAGGAAGATCCAGATGCGATCATTGCCAGGAAATCATAGCTCCGGTATATTTAATACCCATTCTCGGTTATATTATCGCAAGAGGAAAATGCTCTCGTTGCAGCTCCAAAATTTCCAAAAATTACATTATAGAAGAAGTTTTGGCATTTATGTACGGATTTATTTTTTATAATTTGAATAGCGCAGCGATGCCGCGGCTTGTGATTATGCCATTATATTTTTTTATATGTTATTATATTTCCAAAATAGACTTCTATTATTTTTTAATACCCGGCGAATCCCTTCTCTCTTTTGCCGCATTATCGGTTTTTGAATATATATATATTTTCCATTATCCGGATTTAATCTTGTCTCTGAGTATTCCGCTTACCTGGTTTGCATTGCTGCATCTGGTCAACTATCTGATGCCAGGAAAACTTGGATTGGCGGATATTCATTTAATTTTAATTCTCACCTTTGCATCCGGATACCCCCACTCTATTCATCTTCCGAGCCTGGCTTCTTTTGTAGCTATTCCCTATTTTTTCATTAAAAACAAAAATATGCCCTGGAAGGATGCCAGAAAAACAAAAATTCCTTTTGGGCTTTATTTATCCCTTGCCTTCCTGTTGCTGAAATTAATTCCGATGTCTGATATATTTTAAACCATATGACATCGAATATAAGAAACCTGGATCATACTACGGAAATGGATCTTACGGCCAATATCCCCCCTATATTTCTGAAAGCGGCGCTATATGTTGAAAAAATTCTTCTTCAAAAAGGATTTGAAGTCTATCTTGTAGGGGGTTCGGTACGAGATCTTCTTTTAAATAAAAAAATATCGGATCTTGATTTTACGACCAACGCCCATCCCGATGAAGTCAAAAAAGTGTTTCCAAGGACGATACCTGTCGGGGAACAATTTGGCACCATACTTGTCATGTTTCATCATATCCCGATTGAATTAACAACCTATCGCAGCGAGGGCGTTTACAAAGACGGCAGGCGTCCTGAATCTGTTACTTTTGGCAAATCGCTTTATGAAGATGTGATTCGCCGGGATTTTACAATAAATGGGCTTGCCTATCAGATTTCCAGCAAACTGCTGATTGATTATGTGGGAGGCCGAAAAGATTTAAAGGCGGGAATCATAAGAACCATCGGCGATCCGGAAGAGCGGTTTCAGGAAGATGGTCTGCGCCCCATTCGAGGATGTAGAATCATGGCGAATCTGGGATTTAATCTTGAAATCGACACAGAAAAAGCAATGAGTAAAACCCTTGATATTATCAGCAAAATTGCCCCGGAGCGATTTTATGATGAATGGAGAAAAACGCTTAAAATTCGGCAAAAACATCAGTATTGGAATATTTTAAAAAAAACCGGTATTTTTCAGTTATTTTTCGGAGAATTTCAAGGGTTATTGAACAATGAAACGAGGTGGAATAATCTTTTGTTTTGTATTGAACATTCCATGCCGCGCAATATGGCGATTTACACAGCGCATTTTTTTTATCAGGAGATGTGCCAGGAAGACCGCTACGAGATTCTGGACAAAGAAGCATTAAGAAGTGTATTAAAAGATTTTTATAAGCGCAACCGGTTTCCAGCCAAGATTCAAAAGCAATGTACGGGGCTGTTAACATCGCCCATACTGGGAGTACTCGATGCTTCTCAGGGATCTGCTCTCAATATTTTGAGTTTAAAAAAGGCTTTAAGTAAAATTGCCTTTAATGACTGGTTTCTTCATCTACGGTTTATCAAGGAAATACTATATAGACATTATATCAATAAACCGGATGAACTTGTGAATATTATGAATCAAATCATTCATACCATCCGCAAATATCGCAAAAAACAATTTGCCTTGTATTTATCTGAACTAAAAATAGACGGAGACGATATTTCAAGAATGGGTGTTCATGGCGTAAAAATTGGACAATTACTTCAACAATCTCTTGATTTTGTTATCCAATACCCTGACAAAAACAATCCTGCCGATCTAAAAAATTTTATGAGACACCATCTTGAATAGACTTTAGTGTCTGCCAGGAACTTCGATATTCACGTCAAAATGTAATAAAACGCGCTAATTTAAATCATTCTGACTGAATTTCGAGTTCCTGCATGAGCTCTTTAGCGGGATGTTTTTTTACTTTTTCGCCCACGCACTCCATATAAAGGACAATAGTTAATAAAACCTGTGGTAAGAGGCAATAATCCGATCAAGGCAATTGTTACTCCCATCAATTCTCCATTTTTACCGCCAAAGTAAAAAAGACCAATACCCACAAGCATAAACCCTGCTGCTATTCGAATCAATCTTTCTCTGGAACCCATTGTTTTTCTGATTTCTTCGCCTATTGTATTCATAACTACATAATACTTTTTTTTATTATACGGGACAACAATATTTTTAGAGAAGAAATTCCAGCACGGCATTTATTTCCCGCAGACTTTCTCCTGTATTTTTAGAATTGGGAATAAAATTCATCTGTCTGGGGTTTTTACTGTCCGGGAAAAATCTTTTATCGTTTTGAATAAGTTTTACAACTCTCTGCATATCGAGGTTCAATGTCGGCGAGGCTGTAAGAGATATTACTGAATTTTGAACAACAATTTTTTCAAACCGGAGCTTCTTGCCTGCGAGCCTGAGTTTTTCCTGATAAAACATGGATTCTACGGTTTCCGGCGGTTTCCCGAATCTGTCAGATATTTCCAGAGTTAAATCATCCATTTCGTTAAAGCTCGTCACAGACGTGAGTTTTTTATAAAACTCCATTTTTTGACGAATATCGGAAATATAGTCATCCGGAATATAATAATCCTGGGGAACAATAACAGCGCATTCAAAGTCTTCTGCTTTTACTTCATTTTTTAACTCGGCCAGTTTTTCATGAAGCATATTTACATATAGCTCAAAGCCAACCGCCATAATATCCCCGCTCTGCTCGGCGCCAAGTATATTGCCCGCTCCGCGTATTTCTAGATCTTTCATGGCAATTTTAAATCCATCCCCCAGCCCATCATATTCCATAAGCGTATTTAAACGTTTCTGCGACTTTTCGGTCATCACCTGCGCCGGAGGATAGAAAAAATAGGCATAAGCCTGCCTGTCTGACCGCCCAACGCGCCCCTTAATCTGGTAGAGTTGACTAAGACCAAAGTTTTGTGAATTTAGCACGATGAGCGTATTTGCATCTGGAAGATCGATACCAGATTCAATAATTGTAGTAGACAGGAGAACATGAAACTTCTTGCTGTAAAAATCCAGCGTTCGCGTCTCAATTTCATCTTCTGTCATCTGGCCGTGAAGGACAAGAATATCCGCCTCCGGTACCAGGTTTTTTATTCGCGCTGCCTGTATCTCAATTGTTTGAACCTTGTTATGTAGAATAATTACCTGTCCATCCCTTTCAAGCTCCTTCTTTATGGCTCTGATTAACAAATCGTCGTTGTCTTCGAGAACATAGGTTTCTGTCTTGAGACGATTCCTCGGAGGAGTTTCAATAATCGAAAGATCGCGGATACCAACCATAGACATTTGCAATGTCCTGGGGATGGGGGTAGCTGTCATGGTCAGACAGTCTACATTGGCTTTAAAATTTTTTATATGCTCTTTGTGCTTTACGCCAAACCTTTGCTCTTCATCCACTACCAGGAGTCCCAGATTTTTCCAATGCATTTGTTTGTTTAATACCGCGTGAGTTCCGATTACAATATCAACCTCGCCGTTTTTTATATCATTTTTTATTTTTGTCAACTCCGATGAAGTTTTAAAGCGGCTCATCATTTCAATTTTAACAGGATAATTCTCGAATCTTTTGCAAAAGTTGTTATAATGCTGAAAGGCAAGGATCGTAGTCGGGCATAAGATACAAACCTGACGCCCGGCCATTACCGCCTTAAATGCAGCTCTGATCGCAATTTCTGTTTTTCCAAACCCCACGTCGCCGCAAATCAGCCTGTCCATTGGACGCTCAGACTCCATATCTTTTTTCACCTCATGAATAGCCTGAAGCTGGTGCTCTGTTTCTTCAAAAGGAAATGCGGCTTCAAATTCTTCCTGAAAGCGGCTATCGGATGGATAAATAATCCCCCGGGCATTTTCACGTCTGGCATAAATCTCCAGCAGTTCAAGCGCCATTTTTTGAAGAGATTCACTTACCTTGCTTTTTGTTTTACTCCATCCCGATTTTTTCCCAAGATGATCCAGTACCGGCGTATCTGTTGAGCCTATATACTTGTGCACAAAGTGCAGTTGCTCAATAGGCACATAAAGTTTGTTTTTTTCGGAATACTCAATTTCTATAAAGTCCCGTTCAAAACCAGCAACACTCATCCTGCGCAATGCTTTAAATTGGCCTATACCATAATTGATATGAACCACATAGTCGCCGCTTTTTAAATCGGAAAAACTGGAAATTGCCGATGTGGCGCTTTTTTGTATTTTATTTATCCTTGAAGATTTCCCAAATAAATCTTTTTCGGTAATTAATACAAAGGTTCTGGTTTCAAACCCGGTATCAAACGGAGCCTCAATTACATATAAATCCGCCAAGCCGGAACCATACCCAGACAAAATATGCTGCAAGCGATCCAACTGAATTTTGCTTTTAACGCTAATAAATATTTTCTTTTGCTGAAATGCACCTTTTTTTACATCGTCAATCAAACCGGAAACCCTGCCCTTGTACACAGGAGAATGCCGCATCTCCAAATTCGTTTCATCCGGACTTTTTGCAGGATTTCCGGACATTTTTTTAGGAAGAACAGAAAGCTTCATACGTCTGGAAATGATGTTTTGAAACTCATCGGAAGATAAAAATAATTCATTTTTATCCAGCATAATTTTCTTTTCGCTGCGATTTCTTAAAAAAACAATTTCATCTTCAATTTTATTAAGACGCTCCAGAATTCTTTCATCTTCCCAGGAAAGCAATATACTGGAATGGTCTGGTGATTTTTCTTTTCCCTCTTTAAGGAAATCCAAAAAGGAACTTGTTTTGTATATCAAGGGAAAAATATCCCATAAACCTCCAGATTCCCGCTCGTCCATTTCCCTTGTGGAAATTATGGGCGGAATCATAAAATCTTTTCCCCTGAAGAAAGCGAAAAGCTCATTGCCGAGTTTTTCCAAATCTTTTTCGTTAATGGTCAAGTCATGGCATGGAAATATATTTGCTTCCTGAAGACTTTGCATCGATTTCTGGGTGTCTGGATCAAACATGACTATTCTCTCCAGATCATCGCCAAAAAAATCCAGCCTGACCGGATTCAAGTAAAGAGGAGAGAAAATATCCACGATATTTCCCTTGACGCAATATTGTCCGTAATTCTGAACAATATCAGTTTTTTCATAACCCATATCGGTCAAGAAACCGGATAATAAATTAAAATCGTACTTTTCAAAAAGATTAAATTTCAGAGCCTTCTCTTCAAAAGAATTTCTATCGGGAATTTTTTGTACGAGGGCATCGACTGATGTTATAATTATTTTTTTTTTATTATCTGAAAGAATATTGGATAATGTTCGCGCTCTTTCGGCCTCTTTTCGCGAATCCGGTTTTGAATATGTAAAGGGAAGAATACCCCACGAAGGGAAAAAAAATATATTGCCCGAGTCGCCTTGAACAGGTTCGCCTGAAATATTATTCTGCAAATATACAAGCTCCTCATACAATCGGGAAGCTGAAAGATCATCCACCGTCAGGAAAACAAGATTTTCATGAGGAATTTTTAAAAAGTTTTGGAAAATATAATATAAAAAAAAGGAAATGGATCCTTCCAGTATTCCACTAATCCAGTTTTGATCGCTCAAGCGGTTTGAAACAACTTCATTTATGAGATATTTTATTGTTTCAAAATCTTTTTTAAATTCACGATCAAAATATGTATATAATAACTTAATGGAGTCCGTTGAGATATGTTCGGAAGATTTTACTGGAGATCTGTCTTTTTTTTCCGGCATGATACTCTAATGGCGCTTCTTTTTCTGCATATAATATGTTCTTTTAAAATTTAATCCATCCTTTCCGCCTGAAAGTAGAATCTTCTGCCTTGCCGCAATCTGCCTGTATGCTTCGTATGCTACTACGGATACAGCATTTGCCAGATTTAACGATCGAACCCCTTCTCCCCACATGGGAATGCTTACGCTATAATTCAGAAAATTTATCAGCTTTGGCGGAAGTCCCCTGGTTTCATTTCCGAAAAGCAATATATCATCTTCCAAAAAGGTAAAGTCCCAATACCGGACAGGCGATGCCTTCGTAACGGAAATGATTCTACGCAATTTATACTTGCTGAAATAATTTTTAAAGGATGAAAAATGTTCAAAACTTAACTTGTCCCAATGGTCCAATCCGGCTCTCCTGAGATCAGCCTGATTCCATTTTATGGGCGTCTTGCCGACAATGTGGAGATCGCAATCAAGAGCTACGCATAAACGGGCAATATTGCCTGTATTGGGAGGAATTTGGGGTTTATAAAGCGCAATGGAAATCATCAATAAATCAATACTATTCTATTTTTTCAAATATTTTTTCTTTTTGATTATAGTTGTAAACAGTTCCGGTTTCAATTTCGTAATACCAGCCCAAAATATTTAACTGTCCATTAGAAAACCGCTCTTCAACCAGAGGGTAAGTTAAAAGATTATTCATTTGTTCTATTATATTTTCTTCCTCAACAAGCCACTCATAATCATTTTTAATATCGAAATCTTTTACAATGGATTCAGCTTTGATTTTGGCATTTTTAACCAGTTCAAGCCATTTCTTTGTATGGGGGATTTTATCTAATTCTTCGTCATTAAGATACAACGCTTTACAGCCTCCACAATTGGAATGACCGCAGACAATTATATTTTTTACATCTAAAATAATTAGCGCGTATTCAATCGCCGATGTTGTTGACAAGTATTCTGAAGAGGCGCGATAATACGGAACCACATTGGCAATATTTCGGACTACAAACAAGTCTCCGGGAAGACTTTTGGTAATCAACCCAGGCACAACGCGCGAATCTGAACAACCAATAAACAAGGTATGCGGTTTTTGAACAGTACCAAGTTTTCTAAACAACTCTTTGTTTTTTTCAAAATCATTTTTACTGAATTCCTTTACTCCATCAAACAAAAATTCCATTGAAAGTCCTTAATATATTATAATTTTTCATTCGCACATTTTAAAACATACTCTTTAAAATATCGGAGCAACTGCCCGATCCGGCATAGAATCTGCTATTTATTTCGTGATCGCCTGTCAATCCATTGTATTAAATCTTTAAATACCTGCTGATTGTTTTTTTCATTGTAAATTTCATGGTAAAGATTATCATAAATAATCAGAGTCTTGTCTATGCTTCCGCAATTTTCATAAAATTGAATCGTTCCTTCGGGATTTGAAATTCCATCGCTGGCGCCGTGGGTCATCAAAACCGGAATTTTCATTTCAGATGCATGCTCCAGGCACCATTGCCCTTTTTTGACTATTTCATCGGCAACCGAAATTTTAATTTTACCATGAACTAACGGATCATTCTTGTAGGCTTGAACCGTCTCTAAATCATGCGATATATATTTTAAATTCAAACCAACATTGGCTCTTATTTCGGGCATAAATCTGGTCACAAGATTTCCAATGGCGCGTTTTATTCTTGTAACTGGAGTAAACTGAAAAGCCAAAAGCGATCCGTTGACAATTAGCGCCCGGATATTGCGTTCATTCTTTGATTCAAGACAATACGAAAGAGCTATCAAACCGCCAAGGGAATGTCCAAGCAAGAAAGGCTTCTCCATTTTATACTTTTTTTGTACATAAGCTATAAATGATTGCAAGTCTTTTACAAAAGAATCAAAAGCTGGCCCCGCTCCGCGAATGCCTTTTGACAGACCGTGACCCCGCATGTCAAAAATAAACAAAGAATATCCGGTATTCTCAAAACTGTCCAATACATTCTGGTAACGCCCGGAATGTTCGCCAAATCCATGCTGGATTACAATACATTTTTTTGGAGAATATTTTTTACTTATATAAGCGCGATAATGCAAATCTAAACGATCTACGCTTGAATTAAAATTTCCAGTTATCATTTTAAAGGCCATATTACTCCCAAATTGTATCATTAACTTTATCAAATGATTTGCTTGTCAGGGCAAAAATTCCATTCCACCCATCTTCAGGAGGCGAGTCAATCAACAGTCCGCATCTTTTAATGAACACCTGAACCACATTATCGTCGGGGCATTTTTGCGAAACCTTCAGAAACTCCGCGCGAGCTTGTTCAAATTTTCCTGATTTATAGAGTTCACGAGCGGCCTGGAAATCCGAAATACCCGAAAATTTCTGGTTTTGAACATGAGATTCATTTGTATTGTATATTTCAAAAATATCAATTTGGTGACTTTTCCCTTTTAAATATACGCTGTCAATTTCTCTAAATAAAAATTCATGCGAACTTTTTAAAGCCTGAATAACACTACTGCTGGCCAGTATGGGAGTATTGTAGAGTTTGGTTAAATCTTCTATTCGACTGGCAATATTAACATTATCGCCAATCACCGTATATTCCATGCGAACCGACGAACCTATGTTTCCCGCAAGGACGCTTCCGGTATGTATCCCGATTCCCATTTTCAGGGCGGGCAGTTTTTCCGTTTCAAATGCCAGATTTAGAATATCGAGAGCTTTTGACATGGCTATGGCAGATCGTATGGCATTATCACAATGATTTGGAGATTCCAGAGGTACGTTAAAAATGGCCATTACTGCATCTCCAATATATTTATTTACCAGTCCATGATTCAGGGAAACTTCGTGCGAAAGAGCTTCCAGATACCGGTTTAATATTTTTACAATTAATTCTGGATTATGCTTTTCCGATAATTCCGTGAATTTGCGAATATCGCAAAATAATATAGTAGCAATTTTTTCCTTACCGCCCATTTCCAGATTACCCTTTAGCATATAGTCCCTTATGGCCGGGTCTACGACCTTTCCAAAAGTTTCGGAAACCCGCTCTTTCTCCAGTTGAAGAGTTCTGATTCGATGAGCCAGACCAAACGACAGAATGGTGACTTCAAATGCATTCCCGATTTGCATGGAAAAAGGTGTAATAAATGGAATAAAAATATTGGCTGTTTTGGCGCCAAAAATCATTGCTCCAACCAAAAAAAATATCCAGGCAAGTAAATAGTATCGCGCTGATTCGCTTCTTCTGGCGGACATAACGCCGACAATGATTTGAAAAATACTCATTCCAATCATCAAAGCAAGCGTAATCTGAATTCCATAATAAAAACCGGAAGACCAGAGCACCACAACCGGCACAAGCGCAAGGACAATGAAGCCCATAAAAACACGATACAGGCGCGGAAATTCTGATTTTACGTTCAAATAACTTGTTGAGAAGAGAATTACAGAAATCATTGCCATGGCTCCAAAATATATTCTTAAATTGCGAAGCATCTCATAATTCGATGTGTTGATTAGCTCATCAAGATAACCATCCAGTCCTGCCTGCACAATTCCATAGCTAAGAATATAAAGGACATAAAACAAATAACTTTTCTCTCGTACCGTCAGAAAAATAAAAAAATTATAAAGAAACATTACAAGGAGAATACCATAGTATAGACCGCTAAAAAACATTTCAATATAGTTCATTCTGGCCATCGTCAGGGCTGTAATTATTTTGACCGGAAGTTCCATGGTTTCATCGGTGGTTACCCTGAAATAGAAAGTATTTTCATCATCAGCCGCAACTTGTATTGGGGTAATGATTTTTCGATGCAGTATCGGTCGTTTTTCAAACGCAAAATCCTTACCAAGCTTTATTTCCCTGAATTTACGATTATCGGAAGTTATATAAAGAGCAAGATGCTCCAAATGCGGAAATTCAAATAACAGATAAATGTCTTTTGTTTTTTGTGTATTATTTATTAACGTAAACTTTCCCCAAATTGCAGATTTTGTAAAACCAAATGCCGGGTAAGCGCCCTTGTTTAGAACAAATTTATTGCGATATTCCGGACTCACAATGTCCTGAATTGTCAGGCTGGCAGATTTATCTTCATACAAAGATAAAAATTTTACCAAATCCGGTTGATTCTTATTATCGGAAGAAGAGACAATCAGCGAATTCCCATATACATTACATACAACGGTGAAAAGAAATATAATGCCAGTAAAAATATTTTTCATAATACCATTTATATTGCTTCTAATCTATGATCAAGCAAGTTTTTTCTCAAACCGATTTTTGTTATTGACACTCTATTTTAAGCTTTAAATTCAAAATTATCCACAGGCGTAAAAGGAAAACTCCATGAATAATGAATCCATTGCAAAGCTTGTAACGTACAATCTGGAGAATATAACGGTCATTGAAATTGAGGGCAATATTCAACAAACTGAATCAGAAGAGCTGGAAGAAATTCTGCATTTGTTTTATGAGGAAAAAAAAGTGAACATTGTAATTGATATGAAAAAAGTTTCCAATATTTGTTCCAGCGCCCTTGGTTTAATGGTGAATTATAAAAAACTTTTAAATGAAAATGGCGGAGATTTAAAAATGGTGATCAACTCACCCCAGGTTTTTGAACTCTTCAAAATAACCATGATGGACAAGGTCTTTGATACACTCGATAATATTCAAGAGGCTGAAAATGCCTTTTAGCGATAAATAAATGGTCTCTGAAAACGATCTGTTAATCGAAGTAAAAGATTTACGTAAAGAATTCAAGGTTCTAAAAAAAAATCCCGGCCTTGCAGGTGCGCTCAGATCGCTTTTCTCGCGAAATTACCAGATAATTGAAGCTATCAAAGACATCTCATTTTCGATTCATCAGGGAGAACTGGTCGGATATGTCGGACCCAACGGGGCTGGAAAGTCCACAACCATTAAAATACTATGCGGGATTCTTTTTCCGACTTCCGGAATTATTAAAGTTGCGGGATTTACTCCAAGTATTGATCGCAGAAAATTTGCAATGAAGCTGGGCGTAATGTTTGGGCAAAGAACCCAACTTTGGTGGGATTTGCCTGTCAGCGAGTCTTTTGATTTATTAAAATCTATATATAAAATCGAAATAAACGCTTATAGGAAAAATCTGGAATTTTTTAATGATATATTTGGTTTGTCTGAATTTTGGGGTCAGCCTGTCAGAAGGTTATCCCTCGGCCAGCGGGTTAGGGCAGATCTGGCCGCCGCCCTCATACATGATCCAAATGTATTATTGCTGGATGAACCAACAATTGGGCTTGATGTTCTGGCGCGCTCGCGATTTCGGGAATTAATAAAAATGGTAAACAGGGAAAAAAAAACTACCATTTTACTTACGAGCCATGACCTTGGCGATATTGAAATGATCGTGCACAGGTTGATTTTAATTGACAAAGGGGCTGTCAAATATGACGGCACGTTAAAAAAATTCCTGAAAGATTATGGCGGACAAAAAAATTTATTGATAAATTTTTCAAGCCCGCCCCGGATAGTGAGGCTTCCCGCTGGAGCTGAAATCCTGAATCTTAAGGATAATTTTCTGGAAATAAAAATAGATACAGCGCATATTTCCTACCATGATTTGCTGAAAGTTTTGCCCAAATGGGGAAATGTTATTGATATTCAGCTTGAAAGCGATTCCCTGGAAACCATACTCTCGGATTTATATAAAAAATAATGGAAACCTTTATAAAGTGGGCGTTTAAAAGTTTTCAAAGAAATCTGGCATACCGACTGGAGTATTTCGTTTCCATTTTTAATGCATTGCTATATATATTTATTTTTACTTCGGTCTGGAAAGCCTTGTTTCCTGAAACAGGAACCCGGTTTGGCATGAGCCGTCAATTGATGATAAATTATGCAGTATTTGTAACGCTGATTAAAACCACTCTTGTTAAATCGCGAGACTTGATTGGCGAGCGAGTCCGAAGCGGAGAAATCGCTCTTGACCTGATCAAGCCGTTTCCTTTACCGCTGATGACCCTTGCCGATGCGATTGGATCGGTAATCTTTCAAATATTTTCAAGATCCATACCTTTAATTCTGGTATCTGTTTTAATTTTTCACATAACGTCGCCGGCCGGCATGGATAGTTTCTTTTTCCTCAGCTATCTACTGGCATTTTTAATTTTTAATTCTATATTGTTTATCTTTGGGGTTGCGTCTTTCTATATCACCGAGAATTTTCCGTTATGGCTTTTAAACTCGGCTGGAATATCCCTGCTTTCAGGCTCCATTATACCGCTGGAAATTCTGCCTGTTGTTGTGCGAAAAATCGCTCTTTTTACTCCCTATCCGTATATTTTTTACATACCCACCATGAAACTATTGCGAAATGAATACCCGATAGATTATGCCATTTTAAGACAGGTGCTGTGCCTGTGTATTACCTACGGCATCGGACTTGCCATGTATCAGGCAGGGAAACGAAGGCTGCAAATTCAGGGCGGTTAAAGATTCTTGTTGACGCGACAAAATCTTGTCTGGGCATAACATTAAATATATATGAACAATCCATATTACCTTACAACGCCTATATATTATGTTAACGCGAAACCTCATCTGGGGCATATTTATACGACGATGCTTTGCGACGTAATGGTTCAATACCAGAAACTATTGGGTAAAGATGCAATGTTTCTTACCGGCGTGGATGAACATGGCGATAAAATTGTTAAAGCAGCTGCCTCGGCATCGCTGTCTGTTCAGGATTATGTGGATTTAATTTCAGGCGAATTCCAAAACGTATGGAAGAACCTTCACATCCAGAATAATGATTTTATTCGTACAACTGAAGAGAGACATAAAAAAGTCGTACAAAATATTTTACAAACACTTTTTGACAAGGGTGATATCTACCTGAGCCAGTACGAAGGTTATTATTGTTTTGGATGCGAGAGATATTTAACTGAAAAAGAAATGGACTCAGAAGGCAAATGCCCCGACCATCAGATAGAACCGGAAATCATAAAAGAAAGCAATTATTTTTTCAAGCTGCAAAAATATCTTCCCAGATGGGAAACCATGCTCAAGAATAATAGCAACCTGATTCAACCAGATCAATACTATAAAGAAATTCTGGGAACCATTCATGAGTTAATGAAAACCGGAGAAGACCTGTCCATTTCAAGACCGGTAAAACGCCTGCAATGGGGAATCCCCATTCCATTTGACGAGCAATTTGTTACCTACGTATGGTTTGATGCTCTGGTAAATTATATATCCGCTCTGGATTATCCGGATGGAGAAAAATTTCATACATACTGGCCGCAAGCCCATCATATGATTGCCAAAGATATCCTCAAGCCACATGGAATATTCTGGCCCGCCATGCTGATGGCAGCCGATATAGAAATATTTCAAAATCTTTATGTCCATGGATACTGGCTTGGTTTAAACGATTTAAAAATGTCCAAATCCATGCAGAATGCCTTTAATCCTCTGGATTTAATTCATTCTATAGGTCTGGATTCATTTAGATATTTTCTTATGAAAGAAATGACTTTTGGGAGCGATTCAAAATTTACCGATGAAGCATTAAAAAATCGTCTGAATCAGGATCTTTCCAATAATCTCGGCAATTTAATCCAGAGAACGCTTTCCATGATTAAAAAATATTGCAACGGGAATATACCTCCAAAAAATCCGGAAATGGATTATATCATAAAGCCAGCGAATTTGCTATCGGATGCAAGCAAAAATTATCACTCATGTATGCAAACCTTTCAATTCAGCAAGGCGCTCGATAATATTTTAGAAATTATTGACTTATTAAATAAATCCATCGAGGAAAAAAAACCCTGGGCGCTTGCAAAAACCAATGATCCGGAATTATTACCTTTTTTGCGACTCCTGATGGATGGCATTGGATTTTGCATGCATTACATGAAACCATTTCTTGCAGAGAAATTCCGGTTATTTACGGAAATCACGGGTTTAACTGTTAGAGAAAACTTTCCAGGAAAATTACAGGAAATATTATATAACGAAAGTTTGCCTGAAAACTGGGAGATCTTATTTCCCCGAATAGATTAATTCAAAAGAATATCTGCAATTGCCTGATGAGCATTCAGGGGAAAAGAAATTCTATCCGGATTATTTTTTGTGGATATTTTTTTTTGATTACTTTCAATAATACTCATAACAATACCGGCTGCCTCAAGGGCATTAAATGGTTTTAAATTTATTGTATGATATTGACTTGATACATTTGACAACGTCTGGGCATTAAACAGTTGATGGTTGGCGGCAGCATACGGATATGGAATAAAAAACGCCGGTGTTTGAGACCAGAGTATTTCATAAAGAACCCCGCTTCCGGATCTGGAAATAATGTACTCAGAGGATTTCATTTTTTCCGGAATATCTTCGATAAAGGGAAAAATATCATCAGCTGATCTGGCGCCGGTTTTCATCAGTTCGAAATCTTTCTGACCTGTTGAGACAATAAACTTCCAGTTTTTAAAAAATTCCAGGCGGGACATCTCAAGATATAAACTATTAATGTCTTTAGCTCCCTGTGAGCCTCCCAAAAACAATATTGTTTTCTTTGACTTTGTTGCTTTCGTTTTTTCAGGACGCCAGTTTAAAAAATTTTGTCTGAGCGGATTGCCGACAAGTATTTCATTTTTTTTATAAGCGCCCCGCGGAAATGACAAAAATACATGTGTTGCTTTCCTGGAAAATAATCGCGTAATAAAACCGGCTCTGGAATTTTGCTCATGCATACAATACGGAATTTTTTTAATGACTGCAAAAAGCAATGCGGGGAATACCGGGTATCCTCCAAATGCACAAACAAGATCTGGTTTGTCTTTTTTGAATAAATGCTTCATAATCTTCCAGCTATAAATTATCTCTCCGATAAATCTATATAGCAATGCGAAGGATTTTGGAATGGGAGAGGCTTTATAAAATACCACATTTGTATAATTTTTTTGAAGATTTACAATAGAGGGATAGCCCTTGTTTTTTTCCAGAGATAAAAATAATGGATGTGCATTTCGATGTGTCAATTCCTGAAAAATCGAAATGGCTGGAGATATATGCCCGCCGGTTCCACCGCAAACCAGCCAGATATTTTTCGCTCCGGATTTCATTTATGGGTGCGTATGAATACCAAGGGCAAATTCTGAATCCTGTATCAGAGATCGAGCTCGCAAGATCAAGGCATCATGGCTGTTTCCGGTTTTTTCATTTTTTACTTCATAAAGTAAAGTATTTAGAATTTTACCCATAAAAGGCCCCTCGGTCAACCCCATATCCATAAGATTCCTCCCGTTTATTTCCAGATCTGTTACCTTTAATTCCATATCTTTCATAATGACATCGTCAATATGATCGATTAATTTCTGAAGTTTTTTGGGGAATGGGTTTGTTTTTCCCGATCCTACCCGGTCTGACTTCCTGAGTAAGATTAAATTTGCGAGGTCTTCGCGGGAAACTTTCCTTAAAAATCTTCGAATTGCCTTGTCTGACCATTCATCGGTATAATGGAACATATGATTGCGTACATAATATTTAATTTTCATGCCAAGCGGTTTTGGAATTCCAAATCTTTTCATTACCGGTACAAGCATGTGGGATGAGACAATTTCATGATTATAAAATGTAGCTTCTCCGTTTTCCTTTACTCTTCTCGTGGGAACTTTTCCAATATCATGTAAAAGCGCTGAAAACCTCAAGACAATATCCGGAATTTCCATCGAATCGCAGGATCGTACAAGATGTTCAAATATATCATATTTATGATATTTGTTCTGGGACAAATTTTTGCCGGCAGCTACCTCCGGTAAAATTTTTGTCAGGATGCCCAGTTCATCCAGAAAGAAAAAACCGGCGGAAGGTTTTTTGGATAAAACAATTTGTTCAATGTAGAATCTGCGGTTTGCAAACGGGATCTCTATAAAATTATCATTAATATGTAAACTTTCCGGTTTTGCGCAGGAGATATCCGGAAAACAAGAGATGAAGCCAGCAGCGCTCAAAGCATCATCTGTTTGAATTGTTTGATTTAAAATAATATTTTGCCCATCAATGCGATAGCCATGGGTTGCAGGAGGAAAACATTTTGAAAAATGAATTCCAACGGATCTGTTTTCTGTACTGTAAACGACCAAAAGCGCGCGGTCAAGATGATTTTCCGAATCTTGTTTCCATGTTGCGCTTAATTCGAGGTATTTTTTTTCCTCAAGCATAAATCTGACCGGAAAAACAAATAATTCTTCAAAAGTTTTACCATCTTCCAATTCTTTGAAGGCCTGGTTTTTTTCAACTGAATCCAGCGATAATGCCAGATTCAAAATATTTTTTTGATTGGGTGACAGGAAGAGATCCAGGGCAGCATTCTCAAATTTAAGAAACATGATTAAAAATTGCTCTTTTGAAAAACTAAAAAAACCGTATCAGAAAACGCACACTTTGTCTGAATTTTGCTGTAGAAGTACTTCAAAAAAAATATATCTCCTCGAGGAAATCTTTCCGGATGAATTCCCTCCGGATATATACTCATCAATTTAAATCCAAACATGCTGCAAATCTTTTTAATGCCGCTGCGGGTATAATCAATAAAATGATCGGCTGGATGATTTTTTATCCATTCATTCATATGAAAATACAACCCTGGTCCAAAAGCATAGGGAATGGAAAGAATTAAAAACCCGTTATCTTTGATTAGCTTTGAAAAAGCCTGCCAGACTTGCTTTTGCGAGACAAAATGTTCTATGACATAAAATGCTCCAACGACATCATATTGTTCAGAAGATTTCTTCAACAGAGAAAAAAAATCTCCCTGGATTGTCCTGTTCCCGCAGGAATTGGCGTATTCTGTCATATATTTGGAAATTTCCCATCCCCTTGCCATCATTCCTTCTTTTTCTGCAATTTCCAGAAAGTACCCGGCAGCGGAACCTATTTCAAGCAATGTTTTATTCCTGAAATCAGGAACATATTGCGATAAATACTGCAATCGCTGCCGCATTTTTGATTGAATATTTTTTTTATCATCAAAATAACTTTTTCCGTATTGTTTTCTGTATTCGCCCTCAAAATAATTATCTTCGTAGACAATTTTTTGATAATGGGCATTAAATATATTCTTGCATGCAGGGCATTGATAAAAATGAGCACGCCATTGTTTTAATGGCTTATCGCAAAATACACACTCGTTGTTTTGTGAATCTCTGCTCATTTATGGAAATCCATCCAAATCTCCCGAAAATGCAGAAGAGAGGTCTTGTCCATTTTTTAATATTCGAGCTTGGGCCGGAACTCGTAATTCAGTCAGAAAGATTTAAATTAGCGCGGTTTTGGTGCGCGAAGCGCCCCAAAACCGCGCATTTTAATACATTCTGACGTGAATATTGAGGTTCCAGCCTAAGTTCCATTTTTTAATATTCTTTACACAAGGTTCAAAAAAATACCTGTTGGCTTGAATTGGGGGAATATGTATAAGTTAGTTTTGCTGCGACACGGCGAAAGCCAATGGAATAAGGAAAACCGGTTTACCGGATGGAAAGATGTAGATCTTTCCGAAAAGGGGGTTCAAGAGGCAAAAAATGCTGCAATGCTGCTCCGGCAGGAAGGTTTCAAGTTTGACCTTGCCTATTGTTCTGTGCTAAAGCGCGCCATTCGTACCCTCTGGATTATTCTCGATGATCTGGATTTAATGTGGATCCCCATATTTAACCATTGGCGACTCAATGAAAGACACTATGGAAATCTTCAAGGTCTTAATAAATCGGAGACGGCCAGCCAGTACGGAGAAGACCAGGTTTTTCAATGGAGACGAAGTTTTGACTACCCGCCTCCAGCGATGGAAGTAAATGATGATCGATCCCCGGTAAAAGATGAAAGATATTCAAAGGTGGACAAAAGATTATTGCCTGTCGGAGAAAGCCTCGAATTAACTATTGAACGTGTTTTGCCGTTTTGGGCTGATCAAATTGCTCCATCAATTCTCTCCGGTAAAAAAGTCATTGTTGCCGCCCATGGAAATTCACTCCGCGCTCTGGTTAAATATCTGGACAATATGAGCAACGATGAGATTCCCCTTTTTAATTTTCCCACGGGAATACCTCTGGTTTATGAGCTGGATAGCGAACTAAAGGCAATAAAGAAATATTTTCTGGGAAATTTAGATGAAGTAAAAAAAGCCCAGGAAGCAATACAAAATGAAGGTAAAAAAAAATAAATGCAAAGAGGTAAATTGTGTTTATTTTCCGATACAAAACCGGCTGAATATTCTTCCTAACAAATCTTCATTACTGATTTCGCCTGTAATTTCTGACAGATTAGAAACAATCTGATTTAGATTTTCAACAATAATTTCGCTACTGACATCTTGAATCAAACAATAGATGGCTTCATCGAGGCCTAATTGTATTTTTTCCATGATCTCCATTTGCCATTGCGCCATGGAAAGAGTTTCTGATGGGGGAATCATATTTTCAATGATCTCCTGAAGTCTGTCAAACAAACTATCGAGACCAAATAGTGTTTTAGCGGAAAGAAAAATCATATTTTTTTCCCATTGGTTAAACACAAGATCGTTGCTATGATCCGATTTTTGGAGAAATTGTGTCCAGAAATCTGCCTTGTCTCTATTTTGTTCCCATTCCGGATGAACAATATCCCATTTGTTTAAGACAATAATAGATCGATGCAGGTGGTCAGGATGTAAAAATACGTTTAACTCGTTAAAGAGGCTGTTTGACGGTTTTTCCGACGAATCAATCAACAGCAGTCTCAAATCAGCTTCATGATATTTCTCAATCGTTTTTTCCATTCCCAGTTTTTCCACTTCTTCGTGCTGAGTTTTTCGGATGCCGGCTGTATCGACAAGCACAACGGGCATCCCGGATATTTCCATAGGCGCATCTATATAATCGCGCGTGGTGCCTGGTATCTCGGATACGATGGATCTGTTTTTGCCTGTCATGGCATTCATTAATGAAGATTTCCCCGCGTTGGGAGCCCCGATTAAAACAATTTCAATCCCGTTTTTAAATAAAAAATTTCTTCTGGAATGATTGATCAATACCTCAGCTTCATCCTTAATTTTTCTTAAAATTTCAATCTTGCGATCCTTGCCGGCAAATTCAAGACCTTCATCTGAAAAATCCAGTTCCGCAGTAAAATCGGCAGTAACGTTAAGAATATTCGAGCGAAACTGGTTTAACCTTTTCTTTAACAAACCTTCTTTTTGCAAGATTGCCCTGTTGATCTGACGCTCGCTTCGCGCCTCTACAATTTCCCTGATTGCTTCTGCCTGGGTTAAATCTATTTTTCCGGCCAGATAGGCCCGATAGGTAAATTCCCCCGGATGTGCCTCGCGAAATCCTGTTTTAAACAAAATTTGAATTATTTTTCTAAGAATAAGCGGATTCCCATGGCCTTGTATTTCAGCGTATTCTTCCCCGGTAAAAGACCTGTGCTTATGGAATATTAGAACAATCACATCGTCGATAATATGATTTTCCCATATTATTTTGCCGTATACTGCGCTGGAAGATTCAATATTTTCCAGGGAGAGTTTTATATTTTTGGGCTGGAATATTTTCCATAACAGGCTGTGACAATTATTTCCAGAAAGACGAACTATTCCAATGGCGCTGTGTCCGTTGGGGGTGGCCACAGCACAAACGGCGTCATTCATCAGCGCATGGGTTGTTCTTCGCCTGACTTGTCATGTGAAAAAAAAGAATCGTTATGATCAGGTTGTTTTTCATCAAATTCATTGTCTGGCAAATCATCCGGAAATTGATTAAAATTGTCTTCGGGAATAACCGCATCATCTGTCATTTCCTTAGGGTCTCCCTGTTTCAGTTTTATCCGAACCCTTTTATATACTCCCATACCTTCCGATTCGGTAACTATATCCTCATCTTCCTGAAGCGCCATATGAATAATTCTTCTTTCATATGGATTTAAAGGTTCCAGAAGTTTGCTCCTGCGGGTTTTCTTGACTGCCGAGGCTATTTTTATGGCAATGTCTGTTAAATACTTTGCCCGACGATCGCGATAGTTTTCAATATCCAGTAAAATCTTTGGCGGTTCGCCCAGAAATTGCTGCACAATCAAGTTTACTATAAACTGGATTGCTTCCAGCGTTTTTCCTTTTTTGCCAATAACATAGCCTGCATGTTCGGAGGACATTTGAATATAGGTTTTACCTTCATCATTCTTTTCTATGCCATGCACTTCTACGCCGTATCCCATTTTTTCGGTTACTGAAATTATCGCACCCTTCATTACTGCGTCCACAGGCGTTTTGTCCTTGATTGCGAACACACGGTAAGTGGATGGATTTTTAGATCCCATTCCAAGAAATCCCCCGCTCCCTTTTTTATGTAATTGAACAGTAATGTCGTCTATTGCGATGTGTAAAGCTTCAGAGGCCATTTTTAAAGCATCTTTGTCGTTTGCCGAATTAATTTCAAGTATCTGCATTTTCTTCTCCTCTTTAATAAATAATATTTACTTTTTTTTGCCGACAATGGGATCCGGTTTCGACCGGTTCGTCAATGCCTGTTGAAGTACGGACAAAATATTGTACAAAATCCAGTATAAAACAGCCCCTGACGGAAAAGACCAAAACATGACAACCATGACTACTGGCACAACCTGTGCCATCAGCTTTTGATTCTTGTCCACAGAAACCATGGTAAATTTGGCTTGCAATATCTGACTCACCAATAATATAATGGGAAGGATATTTACATGAAATCCACCAATAACCGGCAATGTCTGGCTGAACACATAAACAGTATCGGGCTCTGAAAGATCATTAATCCAGCCCTTGATAAAAGGAGATCCCCATAACTCATAGGAATCGGTAAATGCGCTTATCAGGGCAATCAAAACAGGAATCTGTATAATCATGGGAAGGCAACCCCCCATCGGGTTTGCTTTGTTTTTCTTGTAAACCTCCATGGTTTTTCTTTGTTTTTCCTGCGGATTGTTTTTATACTTCTCGTTTATTTCTTTAACCAATGGCTGCAGCTCTTGCATCTTCTTCATAGATTTGGCCTGAGCCTGATTTAAGGGGAAAAATATTCCCCGAAGACCAATTACAAGGAGAATAATGGCAACACCATAATTGGGAATAATCTTGTACAGAAGCTTCAATATTACGACAAGAAAATCGCGAATAGGAGCCGTAACCCCAAAATCAAAAGCTTTGTATAATTCCTTGTTCAATAACTTCAAATTCTCCATACGCTGAGTCATATCTGGTGTAAGGTTGAAAAACTTGTTTACTTTTGGTCCAGTATACAATAAAAAACTATAATTTCCTTTTTGGTGCGGCTCAATAATTTGAGGAGCTAAATGCGCATGCATTTCATTTTTCATATGACTGTTAATAACAATAGTTACCGCATCTGCTTTGGTTAAGGGTTGAATAGTCATAATCATAAACCGTGAACCCATTCCAAAATACTCAAGATTCCCTTTTTTTGTTTCAATGTCGCCGGTTTTGGATTCTTTTTTTGAACAAAGCAAACTGCTGACGCCGTCTCCCCCCGTAGCTGCTTTCAACGCAAGGGAAGTATATTTATCATCCATATAGTAAAAGTCTTTCAGGTTTTTTTCAAAATTGGTTGAATTATTTACAGGAACCGGTCCAATGTCATTTATGGGGATAAAGTACAATTCAGGTATGTAAAGTTTTTGAGCAGAATTATTTTCAATGCCCCATGAGAAATTCCAGTAATGCAAAATCTTGTCAAATTTATATGTTTTTACTATGAGAACAGGATAAGTTCCCTGATTTGTTTTAACCATTACATCCAGCGAGGCTTTAACTATAATTTCCCTGGAGTTCCCGGTTAGCTGAAGTTTATATTGACTGTTTTTAAACATGTCCGATGAATCCGGCGTTTTATATACGTTAAAATAAAACGGGTCGACTGTAACAAAATCAACATTATTTTTTATCTTGTTTTCTTGATCCTTATGGCGCAATGATCGAATACTGCCCCCTTTTGAATCTATCTCAATATTAAAATAATCTGTTTCAATTTTTTGAATTTGTTCGCCCTGTTTCTTTGAACCCGATGGTAGAAAATCCATCACGGTAGCCGCTCCCTTTAAATCCAGGGTTATGGGAGATGGTTCAGGTTCGGCAAATATAATACCCGATGTAATAATAAATAATAAAATTCCAAATTTTAACTGAGTGACGCTATTTTTCATTTTCTTACTGGATAATTAATTATCATTAGATTGCTCGTAAATTGTTTTTTATGTGGCAGTTGAGCCTGATTTGGGGAAAACAGAACCGCTGAAAACAGGAAGGGTCTGCTGAGTCTGTTTTCAGGCACAGGCGCCTATATTTTTTTTTGTGTTGTAATGATATTCAAGAGCTGCTTTATGTTTTCCATAAAAATTGCGTCGGAATCCATTTTCATCTTTATGTTTTTTTCTGCGTTTAAAACTGTTGTATGATCGTTTCTTGCAAATGCATTTGCAATATTTAGAAGCGTCATTTCAGGGATCGCTTTTCGCGCAAGATACATTGCCAGATGCCTGGCCAGCACAATTTTTTCAACTCTGCTTTTTCCAAGAATATCTTCATTCCTTACCGCCATATTAATCGAGACTTCCCTGACAATATCTTCAATGGAGATATCTGCTTTTTGTTCCACAGACAGTTCCTGCAAAACCTGGCGAGCAAGATCAAGATCTACTTTTTTGTTTGTAATCTGGCAGCTGAACTTCAGTTTTATCAGGGCAGCCTCAAGCAATCTAACCTGACTTTTTTCATGCGTTGCAATAAAGCGCACAACATCCCGGGGAACATCAAAGTTAATCTCATTGGATTTTGAAATCAAAATAGCCTCGCGAGTTTCGAGATTTGGCGGCTTGATATCAACAATTAAACCGGATTGAAACCGGCTGATCAACCGGTCTTTGAGCATGGCAAGTTGTTGCGGTGGCCGGTCTCCGGAAATAATAATTTGCTTGTTATGCTGGTAAAGATGATTAAAAGTATGAAATATCTGTTCCTGGGTATACTCGGCTCTTTCGCTGATAAATTGTATATCGTCTATCAACAAAATATCCGCGCTCCGATATTTCTCCTGGTAGCCCGCTTTGGATTTTGTCTGAAGAGCTTCAAGAATGTCGCTTTGGAAGGCTTCAGACGGAACATACAAAACCTTCATCCATGGGAAATTTTGATTCACGGAGTTGGCAATTGCCATCATTAAATGAGTTTTTCCGAGCCCCACTCCGCCAAAAAGGTATAATGGGTTGTGAAATTTTTTTGGAGCTTGCGCCGCACCTAACGCCGCCATATAGGCATATTCATTGGAAGGGCCTTTTACAAACCTTTCAAAGGTATAGTTCTTGTTAATATAACTTTTCGCGTTATCCGCCGGAGATAACCGGGGGGCTTCGACGTGTTTCTCCGAAAAAATATTCAATTGCTTTTCATTTTTCGGGTTTTCCTGGACTGGTGCGTTTGTTTTTTCCGACACCTTGAATTGTACCCTGATTTCCCTGTTGGATACCTCCCTTGCAAAAGAAGTAATTATTTTATAATATCGATTTTTGACATGTGAAAGAATTTTTTCATCAGCACTGGTAATAATCAGCCTTTCATCATTCCATTCCAGCGGTCTTATATCATTAAAAAATATTTCAAAAAACTGCCGCGGGATTTCTTTTTCAAGTTTTTCATAAAACTTTCCCCACCGAACCTCTTCAGACTCGGTATAATTGCCTTTACCAGCGCCTGTCATATTGATTTTTCCCCTCTGACATGTAAATCCACTCCGGATGTACGGGGTAAAAAAGTCACATCGACAAGCCTATTTTTGAATCGGTTCACAGATTTTTTTTCCCCAAATATCCCGTCAGGTGTGTAATAAAGAAACTGCTTTATGTCACATTTGGGCTCATTTTGATTGACTATCCATGGAAACAATCAATTTAGTTCCATGGGTTATACGGATGTTTTTTTCCTTACGTTTATTTCTCTTCTTGGTATGCTGCTGATATACCTGTTCATACGCAATCAGGTTGCAGTTATGATTGATCAGAAAATGAAAGTTCTTTATAAAGAGAAAATAGCTTCGGATGTGCAGAATATATATAGAGAACTGGACAACTATTCATCTATATTGGACAGCCGTATCGGAAGATTGAAAAATCTTACAGAAAGGCATGAATCGTCTCTGAAATTATGGGAAAATATCCAAAAAGAATTAAGAAAATCCAAAACAGGGAAGGAACTACTCAACTATATGGAAGAACAGAAACTACAGTCTCCGCAAAATCCGCAATACCTTGCCGACTTAAAGAAAGAAATAACCGATGAGATCAAGCTGTTTGTCTCGAAAAAACTAAATATTGTTCCGGATACGGTTCAAAGGACTTCCCCTCCAAAATCGATTGATTATTCCCGCGAGAAAACCAGGTCGCCTGTCGAAGACGTAAATATTGCCGAATTAATTATCCAGGAAATGGGAGAAGAAGCGGTTTTGAAGAAAACAAGACAACCTCCCGCAAGACAAATTGAATCATTCAAACTGCCAAAAAGACCCCAAATGGATCAAACTCCCGATAATTCCGGAGGTTTCCTGAAAATACTGGGGGCTGTCGGAAAAACATTAAGCCCGTTGTTTTTAAAGTCAGCCTCTCCTTTCCTGGACAGTCAGGTGAACAGCGCCTCAAAAATTCCTGAAAAAATTTTCAACGACCTTATAAAAAAAGAAATGAAGCAAACAGAATCGCTTCCTCCTCTGCATGCAGATGCCCCTGAACCAGTTAAAACTGGTTTTCCAGCTCAAAAAACCATGGAGCCTGAAGAGCTCGTCCGGCTGCTTGAAGAGTTAAGAAACTCCAAAGGTAGACCCGAAGCGTTAAAAAAGTTAATGAGACAGGGATTCCAGTTAAACCAGATAGCCGATATATCGAACATCCCTTTTAGCGATCTTGAGCTTACAAAAAATTTATACAATTTGTCTTCGGAAGGAACTCCGTGAGCGTTGAAGAAAAAAAAATTTTCCTGGCTTCTCCCCGCGGATTCTGCGCAGGGGTTGAAAGAGCCATTGAGATTGTTGAAATTTCACTAAAATTATTCGGCGCTCCACTCTATGTGCATCATCAAATTGTGCATAACCGTCATGTAGTAGAAAAGTTTTCATCAAGGGGAGTAATATTTGTGGATTCCATTGAAGAAGTCCCCGATGTTGCTCATGTCATCTTCAGCGCACATGGAGTAAGTCCGCAAATTAAAATACGCTCTATTGAAAAAAAACTGGAAATTATAGATGCCACCTGCCCTCTTGTTACAAAAGTTCATCTTGAAGCAATCAAATATTCACAAGATGGATTTCATATTTTGCTTATTGGTCATAAAAATCACGCAGAAACAATTGGCACATTTGGAGAAGCCCCCGATAAAATACATATTATAGAGAACTGCCGGGATATTGAATCTATGGAATTTCCACCTGACACAAAACTTGCCTACCTGACTCAAACAACGCTTTCCATTAGCGACGCCAAAGATTTAATTACGGCTTTAAAAATAAAATTTCCCCAGATACAATCTACCGGTTCGACAGGCATTTGCTACGCAACGACAAACCGTCAGGAGGCAGCGGCAAAAATTGCTCAGGAGGTGGACGTTGTATTTGTCATAGGGTCGCAAAATTCATCCAATTCAAATCGTCTGAAAGAGCTGGCTGAATACTTGGGTAAACCCGCATACCTGATTGATGACGAAAGCAATATTTATCCTGACTGGATTTCCGGGAATATTCGCAAAATTGGCGTTACCGCCGGGGCATCGGCGCCGGAAGAACTTGTAACGAGAACTGTAAACCGCCTGCGCAATGAATTTCAATTCACAGAGATTGAAGAAATGAAAATTAAGGAAGAAAATATAGTTTTTAAATTACCTCAAGAACTTCTCAGGTCTGCTCAATTTGAGCATCGCAAAAGGACATGAAACTGGATCGCCGTCAGAAAAATATTCCCGGAATTATCAAAGTATTCCCGATCTTATTTTTATTTTATTTTCCCGGATTGCGCGTTTGGCCAAAAAATATCGAAAGTGTAGATTATAAAGTTGAATTGAAATTATCCCAGTATTCCAACCAAAAAAAATATGAAGCTGTTATTTTTCTGGGTAATGCTTTTTTTCAAAAAAGCAGAGACCCGAACAAGCAAATAGAAGAATACCTGCTAAATGGATATGAGCGTCAAATTGAGGCTCTGATTTATGCGCGCCAGGCTGCGGTCTTATATAAAAACAATCAAATATTACCGGCGCAAAAAACCATTGATGCTGCCTCTGAGAAATCTCCGTTTTCGGATATTATTTTGCAATTAAAAGACAAGATAGATTCTGCGGCAGAAAAAATAAATCAGACAATAAATCTTTCTGTATCGCAAAAAGCAGAACTTGAAAAACTGCTAACTGAAGGCCGAAACTCTCTGAACCGGGAAAAAAACAGGGAAGCCCTTGATATTTTTAACAAGGCGCTAAATATCAGCCCGTCCTCTCCGGAAGCCATTGAAGGATACAACCTTGCTCTCAGCAGAACCAAAAGCGCCGCAGATAAAATCGTTGAACTTCTGGCAAGAACAGATAAATTTGTTCTGGAGAAAAAGTATCCGGAGGCGCTAAGCGTTCTGGAAGAAATATTTACTTATGACTCCGCCAACGCAACGGCAATAAACAGAAAAAAAGAAATCAACAATCTAATTAAGCAAATGGCGCAAATTTCTCAAAAGCAGGAACTGGCCAAAGAATACCTTCAGTCTGGAAATAATTTGGCAGATCAAAATGAGTACGCCCAGGCCATAGAAAAGTACAACCTTGGTTACGGGATTCTTCCTGACTATACAAACTGGAAAAAACTGATCCAGGATACAGAAAAAAAGCAAAAGGAAAACGAGGAAAGGGCATTTTCCAAAAGTCTGGAAGATATTGCAAAAAGTTACCAGAAGGGAATGTATTATATCGCATCTGAGGAATTTTCCAAAGCAATTACTGAATTTGAAATTGTAATAAATATTTCAAAAAAATATGGCCAGGAACAGACAATTAAACAGGCTGAGGAATTTCTACAAAAAGCCCGCGACAATTTTAAGCGCAAAGAAGAAGAAATTGTAGGAGAAACAAATCCTTATTACAAAATGATAAATAACACCAAGATCCTGGGAATAAACGCCTTTAGAGCAAACAATTTTACTGTCGCAAAAGAGTACTTTGGTTCTATTCTGGAGCTTTTCCCCAAAAACCGTTTTGCCATGATTTACTATCTGAAATGCGACATGGAATTAAACCCTGGATCTGCCTCTAAAATCATTAATCAGTTCATGCAAGACATAAAAAGTGATATGGAAAAAGAACCATCTGAAGCAAAGCGCCTGCTGGGCATTGCGATGGATCTTGATCCAAAAAACCCAGAACTCATTTTACTTTCCAGGAAAATTACCCGCACAAGCCAAAGCATTATCAAGAAATCAGATCTTCCCCCAGCAACGCTTGAACAATGGTATTCGCAGGCCTTCAATGCTTTTACCCAGGAAAATGACGCCCAAAAGGCCAATGATTTGCTTACGAAAATTATTAACGAAGACCCCACATTTGTAAAAGCAGTTACACTCAAAGCCAGAATAGAGGGAAGAACCCGAATTGTAAAAACCCGAACCATCGCGCCAGAAGCCCAAAAATTTTACTCGGAAGGTTTATGGCATTACGGACAGGGACGAATTCAAGAAGCAAAAAACTCCTTTGATCAGGCAATTAAAATTGATCCGGATTACCAAAACGCTGTCAACGCAAGAGAAAAATGTATAAAATATCTCCAGCAAGCTAAGGGGAGCTGAAATGATAAAAAGATTTTACTTTTTTCACAATGTCATGGTTGCCGCGCTTGTCGCAAGGCTCTACGGCTGCAATTTCAAAGTTCGATCCTTTAACCATTGCCATTTCTTTTTTTAATTGTTTTTTGGCCTCCCCGGGTCCAAAGATATAAACCTTTCCATGTTCTATCATCTTCATAATGTTTTGATAAAAAGTATGGTACTGATGTTTTCTCCGTTCATCTGCTTTTTGTTCCTTGACAATCGACTGAGCCACACAGGATCCTGAAGACTTCCATCCTCCAGAATGACGATAATGTTTTTCTGCTCCAGATTGAACTTCTTGTACTTGACAATCTTCGCCTTCAAGGCTAACCAGAACAGCTTTTTGGTGATCAAGCCAAATTCCACTTTTTTTCATAGTATACCTTCTTTACTGACAATGTATTGTCTTCCCGAGCAAAACGGCAATAATTTTTATAATTTCAGGAGGTTTAAACAAGAAAGACAGAGCGTGGGCAAGAACTTCCATATTCACGTCAAAATGTGGTAAAAAGCGTAGTTTTCACAGGTTTTCGAGAAACTTGCTTTCCGGAAAACTTTCTTTAAGTTTATCCTTGTATGTTTTATATTCATTGTTTTTTCCGGCCTGTTTAAAACAGGTTGCCGCTTTAAACAGAGCCTTTTCAAAAAGGTCGTGATTGCCCGAGTATAAATAAATTATTTTTGTATACTCTCTTGCCGCCATAAGGTAGTCCTGCTTTGCAAACTGAATTTCTCCAAGATAATAAAAAGCCCAGGCGGCATAATATTCTTCATCCGTTTTTTGAACCACCTGCTTGAAGAATTCCGATGCTTCGCCGTATTTTTGGGTTTCATAATATCCAAGCGCAAGGTAATACCGGGGCGCCACAGTAAGTTCTTTTATCGGGAGTAAAGACTTCATAATCTCCGCAGATTTTGCATAATCTTTGTTTATTAAATAGACCCGTCCTTCCTGCAAACCCAAAGATGCCAGTAAAATTTTATCATCTGCTGATTTTTTTTTCTGCGTCTCAATAACCTCAAGCGCCGCAGAAGTATTTCCTCCGTCAATATACAATTGTACAATTTGCATGATGATTTTTAACCGGAATGGAGCATATTCTTCGGCATTACTGGTTAAAAGATCGCTGGCAATCGACAGCGCTTCTGATATATCTCCGGATTCCGAGTACATTTTAATTCTTTGAAATGAAACATCGATCTTTTGCTCAATTTTTTCCGAGTCCTTGATTATCATCTTGTAAATATTGTCTGCCTTTGAATAATTTTTATTTTTTCTGTAATAAGTACCCAGATTTCTTAATATCTCGCCCAGATAAAGAGAATCCGGTTTGACTTTTTTGAAGTCTTTATATAGTTTTTCAACTTCTCCCGGATTTCCTTTTTCAAGCAAAGCATTGGCAAGGGTATAATTGGTTTCCTCTACAGAGTTGGATAAAGGAAATTCTCTCAAAAAACGTTTAAAATAGGTAATGGCATCATCGTTTTTTTTCATGGCATACAAAGTTTTTGCATAATCCAGCAGCGCTTTTTCCCGAAAAATATTTTCAGCCGGCGCCTTTCCATAAACATTCATAAACTCCGCCAGAGCTTCTTCGTATTTATTTTTATTGTATAAACTCCAACCTTTAAAATATATAGCTTCTATTTGTCTTTTTCCATCCGGATACATTTCAAGATAATTATTAAAACTTTCAAGAGATTTTAAAAAATCATTTTGCCTGTAATACACCCATGCAATTTGAAATTTTGCTTCCTGGGCGGCATCTTCATGGGGAAATTTTTTAATGATGCTGTTGTAATAATTTACGGCCTGATCAAAAGCCCGTAAATTGTACATACAAGAAGCTATGGCAAGATGAACCTCTGATTTTTGCCTGTCCGTTTTTGCCGAAGCCTCGGCTCTCCTGAACGTATCCGAAGCGCGCGCATATTGCTTTAACTCAAAATAACTCCAGCCCACACCCATTTGGGAGTCAAAAAATCTTGAATGCGCGGGGAAAAAACGGATAATTTTGCTATAACTTTGCAGCGCTTTTGTATAATCGGTCAGGGCATAGTAAACCTCTCCATCAAGAAACCAGGCGTCCTGCTTCCATTTTGATTTAGGATATTTCTCTTCAAGCTGACTGAGTACTTCAAGCGCAACGTTATACATTTGTCCTTTGAAATGACTCTGGGCTCTCATATACATTGCCTCTGGAGCCAAATCCGAAGCCGGAAATTTTTCGTACAATCTCTCAAAGGCCATTGCCGATCTTCTGAAATCGCCTGTCAAAAATAAAAGGTTTCCTTTTTTTTGAAGTATGGCAACCTCCGCATCGCTTTCTACTCCGAATCCGTCCAGAATCCGGTCATATATATCAAGCGCCTTGCCTGTCTGGCCTGTTTTTTGATAGCAGTCGGCAAGAAGTTCCAGAGATTGGGCATAAAATTCAATATTGGAATAGTTATCAATAACCTGAATATAATTCAAAGCTGCTTCCGCAAAATCTCCCTTCATTTGAAGGATTTGTCCCTTCCGAAAATATACCGATCCTGTATCGCTCCACTTTGGATACAACTCCAGTATCTTGTTTAAATATTCCAGAGAATCATCCAGCGCGTTTAATTTGTATCGTGTCAAAGCAAGTTGATACATGGCCTCTGGCGCCAGATCTTTCCCTGTATACTTGTCCAGTACTGCAAGGAACTGTTTTTCAGCTTCCTTATATTTTTTTTCAGCATAGTATGTTTTCCCGATCCAGAGTTCGGCTTCCTGGACTTCCGTCGAATCTTCCATCGTCTGAATCATTTTTTGAAACTGTTTGCGAGCCAGACCAAAATCTCCGTTATTATAGCGTGAAATTCCCAACTGGAGCGCCATTTTGGGCGCCACATTGCTTGCCGGGTACATCTCAAGCGCTTTCTCAAACTCGGCTACGGCATCGTCATATCGCTTGAGTATATTATAAATATAACCAATGGTATAATAGGCATACGCGGCATGTTTGTCTTCCGGATATTTTTTCACAAAATCATAGTGGCTTTGCAAAGCGCTTCGATAATCTTTTAAATAATAGTGGCATTCCCCGATCCAGTATTCGGCGCGAGAAGAAAATTCGGACATTGTATAATCGCGCAAAAAAACCTTAAACTCAAAAAGAGCAGAGTTGTAATCTTCTTCATAATAATACGTCAATGCAAGGTAATACTGCGCATCGTCGGCATAATCGCCCGTATGATCTTTGTGAATAATTTCCTGAAGCAACAGTCTTGCGCTGTAATAATTGCGTTCTTTAAATGCATTCATGGCCGCCTGAAAAGCTTTGCGGCTCATAAAATCCTGGGATGAAACTGCAGGAGAAAAAAAATACAGAGACAAAATAATCGACAAATAAAATATTTTGAAAATGTTTTTTATGCAACCTCTGTTATAAAACATGTCTGGACAAGTCTTCGTTTTTCATCACCCCATCAAGCTGCTTCCTCACATACTCTTTATCTACAATGACTTCATCTTCAAGATATTTTTCCGCATTAAATGAGATTTCTTCAAGAAGTTTCTCCATAACTGTATGAAGTCTTCTGGCTCCGATATTTTCAGAACGGGTATTCATTTCATAGGCTATTCTGGCAATTTCCAGAATTCCGGTTTTTTCAAAGTTCAACGCTACACCTTCGGTAGACATCAATGCCTGATACTGTTTTGTGAGAGCATTCCTCGGGTTATGCAGTATTGAAAAATAATCGTCTTCTGTCAGGGCTTCCAGTTCAACGCGAATGGGAAAACGTCCCTGAAGTTCCGGGATAAGATCAGATACCGAAGACATATGAAACGCGCCTGCCGCAATAAACAAGATATGATCAGTTCGTATGGATCCATATTTTGTATTCACAGTTGACCCTTCAATTATTGGCAAAATATCTCTTTGCACGCCTTCTCTGGAAACATCAGGCGACCCTTTTGATCCGCGCGAAGCAATCTTGTCAATTTCATCAATAAAAATAATTCCATTTTGTTCTACGCTTGTAATCGCATCCAGTTTTATTTTTTCCATATCCAGAAGATTTTCCGTTTCTTCTTCAATCAAGATTTTCCGGGCGTCTTTTATTGTCATTTTTTTGTTTGTCTTTTTTTTGGGCATCATATCGCCCAACAGCGACTGCATTTGATTTTCCATGTCTTCCATTCCAGGAATAGCCATTATTTGCATCATGGGTTGTGAGGATGTTGCCGCTTTGATCTCGATTTCACGATCTTCAAGATTACCGGCATGGAGTTTGCGTCGAAACATTTCCCGGATATCTTCCTCTTCTTTTGTCAGAGAAGCATGATCGGAATGATCTGCTCCGCTTAACAATATTTCAAGTATTCTTTCTTCAGTCCGATCCCGGGCTTTTTCAGCAACCATTTCCTGGTGTTTTTGCCTCACCATTTTTATGGCAACATTTACCAGATCGCGGATCATGCTTTCCACATCGCGTCCTACATAGCCCACTTCGGTATATTTTGTGGCCTCCACTTTGATAAACGGCGCATCAACAAGTTTGGCCAACCGCCTTGCAATCTCTGTTTTACCTACTCCGGTAGGCCCCATCATAATTATATTTTTAGGATGAATTTCCTCCTGAATGGGGTCATTCATCAAAGACTGGCGGCGCACCCTGTTTCTCAGAGCGATGGAAACCGCTTTTTTGGCCGCTGTTTGCCCGACAATAAATTCATCGAGGCTTTTAACAATTTCTTTTGGCGTATGTCCTGCAAGCATATTATTCTTTTAACTCCAAAACGGTAATATGGTGATTCGTGTAAACGCAAATTTCAGCAGCAATCTCAAGAGACTTTTTTACAATCTCCGCTGCCGATAAACTTTCCGTTTCAAGATACGCTCTGGCTGCGGCAAGAGCGTAGTTTCCTCCTGAACCAATGGCCAGAACATTGTCTTCTGGTTCAATGACATCGCCGGTTCCGGATAAAAGAAAAATTTTCTTCCCGTCTGAGATTAGCATCATGGCTTCAAGTCGACGCAGCAATTTATCCATGCGCCAGTCTTTGGCAAGCTCTACGGCGGAACGCAGCAAGTTTCCACCGTATTTTTGAAGCTTGGCCTCAAAAAGCTCCAAAAGCGTAAAAGCATCTGCGGTAGCTCCCGCAAAACCGGCAATTACTTTGTCGTCGAATATTTTTCTGACTTTCATGGCATTACCTTTCAAAATGGTTTGCCCCATAGAGACCTGACCATCGCCGCCCATGGCGACCACGCCATTTTTTTGGACGCAACAAATCGTAGTTCCATAAATTTTATTTTCATCTGTATGTCGCATCATTAATCCTTTTTAGCATGGGGATGACAACTTCGGAACGTGTTCTGAAGTTTTTCCCTCGCAACCTTTGTGTAATTTTGCGTGGTGGATATGCTGGAATGTCCCATCATTTCCTGCACCACACGGATATCAGCCCCCGAGTTTAGCAAATCTGTGGCAAAGGAATGACGCAAGGCATGCGGCGTAATTTTTTCGTCTCCGATCAAATTCAGCCTTCGCTTTTTTAAAACATATGCCGCGCCTTTTCTTGTGATTCGCGCGCCGTGGTAATTTGTAAACAATGGGGCTTCTGACATGACCCATTCATTTTTTTTTAAATCAGAACGCAAGGACAAATAATTATTCAAAGATGTTTTTGCAAGGTTTCCAATAAACACCACCCTTTGTTTTCCGCCTTTTCCGGAAATTACAATAGACCCTGAAATGTCGCCGGTTGAGCTGAATATATGCGCAATATTCAAGTTTAGTATTTCAGAAATCCTCATTCCCGATGAATACATAAGCTCCATAAGAGCTTTATCCCTGGCCTGAATCCAGAAATTTTGCCCGCTGTTATTTTCAAGCATGGTTTCCATTTCTCCCGGGCGAAGAGGCTTTGGAAGAGGCCTTCGTCCGGCTGGAACTCTCATTTTACCAATTGGATTTATCTCAAGATATCCCATTTTCTCTGAGTAGCGATAAAAAGACTTTATCGCGGCAGCTTTTCGCGCCTGCGATGAACGGATAATCTCCTTACCGTTGTGATTTAAAATATGACCCAAAAAAGCGTAAATTGTTTTGACATCTATAGCCTGCCAGAGAATTTGCTCTACATCGATAAATTCAAAAAACTGGGCAATATCTGTTTTATAGGCAAGCAGAGTATTTGGAGAACTGTTTTTTTCATACCGGAGATACTCCAGAAAAGACTTTTCTGTTTCTTGGCGAGTCATAAAACTTTCCCGATTATTCCGGTCCGGTACTTTGCTCCACCACAAATTTGCAGTCTGGATTCTGACAGGTAACAGTAATACCGGTTTTGCGCACTTTTTGGGACATTATGGATCTGCATTTAGGGCACGGCGTTTCCGAAGGAGGATCCATCATAATAAACTCACAGCCGGTTGATGCGTAGTTTTCACAACCGTAAAACTTTCTTCCCTTTCCTTTTTTGGAGGATTTGGAAACCACCTTTCCCTTGCAAAGCGGACAGATGCCCACAGGAATACTTTCTGTATATCTGCAGCCTCCGACAAAATTACTGCATCCGATAAAATAACCATTTTTACCAAGTTTTTTTTGCAAAGGATTGGAGCACAATGGACAATCCCTCCCAATCGGTACACGAGTGATATGACTCATGTCCTCGATATTTTCCGAAGCACTTTTCAGGACACCTTCAAAAGGAGTATAAAAATCACGAAGCATATGCTTCCATTCTGTTTTTCCCCTTGCAACCTCATCCAGCGTCTCTTCCAACCCTGCCGTAAATTGAATATCGACAATATCCGGGAAATGTTTTTGTAAAATATCATCCACCAGCTTTCCCAACTGCGTTGGTTTTAACTGACGCCCTTTCCTCTCAATATAACTTCTTTTATCCAGCGTCCCGATCGTGGGCACATATGTGGCCGGGCGTCCTATCCCGGACTCTTCCATAATCCGGATCAACGAAGCTTCGGTAAAACGTGGAGGCGGCTGGGTAAATTTTTGTTCAGGTAAAAATTGTTGCAGCTGAACCTGATCCCCTTCAAAAAATGCGGGGATATAACCTTTTTTTGCCTCGCCTGTCGGGAAAACAGCCCGAAACCCGGGGAATATCTGACGACCTTCAGAAAACCGGAAAAGATACCTTGCATCTTCAGATATAATTTCAATGGTAGCCAGTTCATCTATTCCTGGCGTCATCTGGGAAGCTACAAAACGGCTCCAGATTAAATCATACATTTTAAACTGATCTTTGGTTAAAAAACAGCCATTTTTTCCGGGGTATTGTTCACATCGGTAGGCCTGATCGCCTCATGGGCATCCTGAGCGGACTTGCTTACGCTGTATTGTACCGGAGCAGAGGGCAAATAACTCTCATCAAAATTTTCCCTGATATAATTCCTGGCCATATCGAGGCCTGCCTGCGAAATTCTCGTTGAGTCCGTTCGCATGTAGGTAATTAAACCGGTAGGCCCTGAACTTTCAATTTCCACGCCTTCATAGAGCGACTGGGCGATGGACATCGTTTTTTGAGCGCGATATCCAAGCCGGGTAGATGCATCCTGTTGAAGACGACTGGTAACGTATGGCGCCTGTGGCTTAATCTTTCGTTCAGCGCTTTTTCGGGTGACCACCGAAAATGACATTTTTTTGCAGTCGGTTTCAATGATCTTCATTGCATCCTGAGAGGCTATTTCTGATTTTTTACCATCAAGCTGGGCAAGTTTGAATCGAACTTCCCTGTCTTTGTCTTTTGACTTTTCGGATTTCCATGTAGTATCAATTTCCCAGTACTCGCGCGGGATAAAACTGTCTATTTCCTTTTCTCGATCCACAATAATTTTCAGCGCAGCTGATTGCACCCTTCCGGCCGAAAATCTTCGGGAGCTGAATTTTTGCTGCAAAATAGGAGAAATACTGTAACCCACGAGTCGATCCAATAGCCTTCTGGCCTGTTGGGAATTTACCCGCAATTGATCAATGGAACGCGGGTGGGCTATGGCATCCAGTACGGCGGTCTCCGTAATTTCGTTAAACTCTATTCTTTTAATATCATTATTTACGAGAGACAATGCATTTTTTAAATGCCAGCTAATGGCTTCGCCTTCACGGTCAGGGTCGGTGGCAAGCAAAACCCGCATGGAGGCTTTGGCATATCTTCGCAGTTCCGCCAGAGTTTTTCCCTTGCCGCGAATGGTGATGTATTGCGGTTGAAAATCATTGACAATATCAATTCCCATGCTGCTTTTTGGCAAATCAATCAAATGCCCCTTTGAGGATTCAACGCGAAATTCCTTTCCAAGAAATTTGGACAGGGAGCGTATTTTAGTTGGCGACTCAACAATGATTAGCGTCTGGTTCTTTTTTTCTTTGCGGCTTTTTTTATCAATCTTGTTTTCTGCATTCATTTAAACCAACATTTTTAATTTTTTTTTACAAGTTTATCACGTTAAAATGCGTTTCGGAATCTTTGCGTTTCCATACAGCTTTTTTCATGTCCGCCGAAATTGTAGAGCCAATAATTTTATCCTGCACTATGGCGCTGCTGCTAACCGCCTTGGACGCAATGGCCGAGGCAATTCTCAGTCCTTCAAAAGACATCGTTTTATATTCAACCACGCCTATGCGGAGGTCTAACTCGGAAAAATTTAACTCTCCGGTAAAGTACTTTTTGTAAAGCCTTAATAAATATCGCCTTGGAATATATCCGCTGACCATACCTCCGGAAATTTCAATATATAAAAACATCCTTCTTTCGGCTTTCCATCGCCCGGAGAACAGATTTTCAATTACATCCTGGCGTCCGGATTTAATGGCAACGGCAATTAAATCATTTGCGCGCATCAAACGCATTATCCCTCTCATAAACATATACAACAGCATAACGCCCCAGAAAAAGGCATGGAAGTAGAGAAAATCAGGACTCAACCATATCTTGGTAAAGGCCATGTCCGGTTTTTGAACTTTGTATGTAAACGTCCACAATACAGCCTCTTGATTTTTTTTCTGATGGCAGATCAAACAAGGCTGAGAAGCGTTTTCAATATATTCTACTTTATCGTCAGGTAAATAACGATATGTATTGATTTCGCTTTTTTTTACTTTTTCAACAAACTCCATCGTTGTTTGAATACAAACATCGCCAAATTCTTTTTTTATTTTTTTTTGCTGAAGGGATTTGCATTTGAATAATGGTTTCCATACAAAAGGTTCGGCGCCGTTCAATTTTAAATTCATGAGTTCCTGACGCCGGATATCCAGAGCTTTCTCATACAAAATTTTGCTCGGATCAAATTTTTCTTTTTGATAAAGATAATACACGATAAAAACAAACAAACAATATACTGCTATAAGGGATGCGAATACATACCATGGCCATAAAAAAGGATGAAAAAAACGATGCCTGATTACCCGGGAATTTCCCCACATATAGATTAACCGCCAGGCAAAAAGGCTTCCAGTTCTTTTTTATGCCCGTATTTTTGAAGCTTTAGCAAGGTTTTTTTTTCAATTTGCCGCACTCTTTCTTTGGATAATTTAAATTTTTTCCCGGCCTGGGTAAGAGACAGGCGAGGTTTCCCGTTTAAACCAAAACGATATTCGATAATCTCCCTTTCGGAGACAGTAAGTTCGTCGAGAATAACGTTAATGACCTCATGTAATGCCTGATTCATGGCTTCTGATTCGGGAGACTCGTATTTGCTATCTTCCATGGTAGACATCTGGGTATTTTCAGAGTCATTGCCCAGCGGCGCGTCAAGGGAAACATAATCGGAGGATATTTGCTTTAACCATTTGACCTCTTCCAGGGGGATGTCGACTCTTTCGGCAATTTGAGCCATGGTTGGTTCATGTCCAAGTTCATTTTCAAGTTCTTTCTGGATCTTCTCTATGCGATTTAAATCAATAGTTCGGTTCATGGGCAGACGAATAATAGATGCTTTCTGATTTATGGCCAGAATAATTGCCTGACGAATCCACCAGACAGCGTAGCTGATGAAATGAAATCCCATATCCGGATCAAAACGTTCTGCGGCTTTAATTAAACCCATATTTCCTTCATTTATCAAGTCAAGCAGGCTTATCCCGTATTTTTGATATTTTTTTGCCACCTGAACCACAAAGCGCAGATTGGCTACCACAAGCTTTTCCTTGGCATTCTCATCGCCGGCAATGGTCAAACGGGCAAGTCTGTCCTCTTCTTCCCTCGTTAATAGCGGTATTTTATTTATTTCTTCAAGATACCATTGAATGCTCGATTCAATGTGCGTGTGTTTTCCTGGCTTGTCCGGAGGCTCCAGATCGTCTTCCAGAGGCGGCACCAGATCGCCCACATCGGATAAATCTGCCCCGATTAAAGGCGATTCTTCATCAGGCGATTCCGCCGTATCGCTCTGGATTTTGTCCGATTTTAGAGTTTTTTTTATTTTTTTTGCCATGATCTATCCAAGCGGTCAATAATTTCTTTTGGCCTGACATCTATTGATTAACGGCTCAAAAAGCCGCTTTCTTAAACACGCAAATTTCATTTGTAAGGGCGTCTGTAACATGGAATCGCAGATTTTATTTGCGGATATTCCTGTAAAGGTATTTATTTTGAAAAAGGAGTAGGAGCCTCGCTAAATGTAATAAAATGCGCAGTTTTGGGGTTGTCAAGAAAGAAAAAATATCACCACGACGCACCAGAGCACACGGAGAAACTACGGAAAAATGCGTTTTGAGGCGTTTGTTCATCAAAATCTCCGTGGTTCCGTGGTTCATTGCCGACTTTTTAGACAACCCTAAAACTGCGTGAGTCTAAATCATTCTGACTGAATTTTCAGTTCATGCCCAAGCTCTGAAACGCAAGCTATGAAACGCAAGCCCCAATGCAATTGGTTCAAGCTCCGAATAGCTAATACCCCAACTTGTGCAGTACAAAAACCAGTACAGAAAAACACAAGCAATAAACGCCAAAATAATGCCATTTCCCGTTTTCAAGCCAGCGGGAAAGCAATTTTAGTGCAAGCATACCGGATACAAAACTCATCAACATCCCGAATATTGCAGGTGAAAACAAAGCGGTCATGGCAGCCATATCAAGGGCGGCATTTTTTTGTTCCTTTACAAGCCTCATAACTTCACGTAAAATTACCGGAGGAGTAAGCACTACGGCCAGAGCAAAACTAAATTCTTCCGCTTTTTGCTTTATTACCCCAAGAACAAGCCCTGTGGAAATAGTCGCTCCTGACCTTGAAAACCCGCGAAACGGCAAACAAATTCCCTGAACCATTCCAATCCATGTCGATTCTTTTATGCCAATAATCTTGTCTGTCGCAGCTTTCCTTCTGGTTATCAATCCTGAAAAAATTATAAAAATCCCCACGCTGCTTAGAGCCAGCGCAATCCAGTCAAGGTTGCCAAAAATATCTTCAATTTCCGCGCCCGGAGACTCTTTTAAGACAACCCTCTCAATAAAATATTTTAACGATAAACCGACCAAACCGGTAAATAGTGTCGCAATTGCAATAAGCTTGACGCTTTCTGCAAAAACCTTCATGGATGAAAAAAAACTTTTCATCCATGATTTCCAGAAGAAAAATATTACAGCAAACATTGTACCGGTATGCAGCATCACAAGTAAAAACGTCATTTCAGGACTGGTCGGATCAAGACCCATCAGTTTTGCCGCTACAATTACATGGGCTGAACTGGATACCGGCAACAACTCTGCCGCACCCTGAATTAATGCCAGAATAGAAATATTGAATATAGTCATGTCATTCCTTTGCGCCTGAGCTGGAACTCGAAAATTTTGGGACGCCTCGTCAATGCTAAATTCATGTTCAATGATTTATTTTAAATTTAACCGGGGGGCAGCGCAGGCTCTTTTGACGAAGTCAAAAAGCCGCAGCGGGGGGGCCGGAAATTTACATATCTCAAACCAGCATTGCGCCGCATCTGCCCCCTTTTATTCTTGACACGGCAATATCGATTCCGCACATAAAATTCATGAGCAAAGCAATGGATTATCTTCTGGAAGTCAGAGGGGAAGCGCTGATACCCTATTTCAGCTTTTTAAAAGAAGCGGGGAAACACCTTGATGTAAAGACAAGAGATCTCATTTCGGTAATTACAAAGGTTGACGCACAGACCGAGAAAGGACTAAAACAATATCTGAACCGGGCTCTTGCCAACGGCTGCGCCGCCAACGAAATTATCGACGCCCTGCTCATGGCCTTTCCAACGCTGGGTTTGACGAAAATTATCTGGGCCATAGATATTATTTTAAAAATGGATCTGCCTGACTTTACGCCGGATATGCTACAACACAAACAGGAATGGATCCGGATATGCGCTGCCGATGAAATTTCTTCAGGAACGGTTCAGCATTTAAAGGTTGAGAAGAGGAATGTATTTATTTACCGGGAAAACAACTCCTTTAAGGTTTTTGACAGCCATTGCCCGCACCGATCTGAAGACATCAAGCTTGAGGCTCTGGATCAGTTTACCCTGACATGCCCGCGCCACAAATGGGAATTTGATATTAGGACCGGACAATGCCTGAAAAATGGATCACACCCTCTAAGATCGTTTACATGCAAAGTCGAAAATAATACGTTGTACGCATTTTGGTGAAATGCGGTTTCCATTTTCCATTAGTTCCCTGTTTTGCAGCCTCCTGATCTTGTCAGGATTTATGTCCCCGGTAAGAGCGGGATTTGTTGTCAATATTTACGATGCCATGGGAAAATATCGCCTTGGTCATTATCTGGAAATACTTGAAGATCCATCCCGCCAGATGACCTTTGAACAAATTTCATCGCCAAAGGCCAGGAATCTGTTTGTTGAAAGTCAAAGCGAAATTCCCAATTTTGGATTTTCCGATTCCGTATTCTGGGTGCGTTTCCGATTGCTGAATTCGGCGAAATACTCCAAAGAATACTACCTGGAATTTTCACAGCCGCTGACAGATCATATAACAATATACTATCTTGACGAAAACGGTAGTTATAAAACCAAAAAAGCGGGAGACAACCTTCCTTTTCTGAAAAGGGATATTGACTTTCACAATTTCATATTTCAGCTTCCCGTTCATTCCGGCATGAATACATACTATTTGCGCATCGACACAACAAGTTCCGTTACCATCGATATGAAACTTTTCAGTCATGCGGCTCTGCTGGATATGATGAACAGCGTAAAAACCTGGCTTGGATTTTACTACGGAATTATGATGGTCATGCTTCTCTACAATTTATTTATTTATCTGACTTTTCGCGACATAAATTATCTGTATTATGCTACCTATATTTTATCGTTTATTATTTTTCAATTTACCCTCAATGGATTATCATTTCAATACCTGTGGCCAAACTCTATCTGGTGGGCCAACCAGAGTCCCGCCATTTTAATGGGGATCATCAGCCTTACCGGGCTGATTTTTACCCGCTATTTTCTGCGTACCTGGGAAAACGCTCGTTTATGGGATAATGTACTGGTTGCGTTGAGTATTCCAGTTGGGCTTTCTATCATTGTTTCCGTGTTCTCTTATAAATACGGTATTCGATTTGGAACCATCATTGGCCCTGTTTTACTGGCGACAATGCTGATTACCGGTTTTGTCTGCCTCCTTCGGGGTGACCGGGCCGCAAGATACTATTTGCTTGCCTGGTCTTTTTTTCTGGTCGGTTCGATTCTCAAGGCGTTGCAGAGTAACGGAATTGTTGCCTCAACTTTCATTACGATTTGGGGACAACAAATAGGGTCTGCCATTGATGTCACCCTTTTATCCCTTGCCATGATGGATCGATTTAACCTGATAAAAGTTGAAAATGAAAAAAACCAGTTTGAGCTTATTGAAATAGAGAAACTCCAGAGCGAGTCTCTTGAAAAAACTGTCCAGACAAGAACCAACGAACTTTTAATTGAACGTAACAAGCTACAATCCCGCAATAAAATTATGGAGTATGAAATTTCCCTTGCGCGATCTATTCAACAAAAAATGATCCCGGTTGAAATAAAACAAGGCAATATAGCGGCCATGTACCATCCCATGATTATGGTGGGGGGAGATTTTTACGACATCATCAGTTTTAAAGATTCCAGCAAAACCGGAATCTTTATGAGCGATGTGGCCGGACATGGCGTTCAGGCGGCGTTTATTACTTCGATGATTAAAACAGTTCTGCTGCAATCGCGCGACAAACTGGGAAATCCGGCTGAATTATTAGCCCACATCAATGACTTTCTGACCGGCTTGAATATTCAGGGATTTATCACAATATATTATGGTATTTACGATCCTGCTGATCGCAGCCTGATCTTTTCCAACGGTGGGCATCCTTCGCCCTATATTATTTCCGATGATGTTCGAGAATTAAAAGGATATCGAACGATTCCTGTAGGCATCATGGACAACGAGGGTATGAACCGCATGGGAAGAATTTTCCAAAATGACACCCGCCAGCTTCCCCCAGGGAGCAAACTTTTGCTTTATACCGATGGTATAACAGAATGTACTCCGGTATCCGACTGGCATAAAAGTTTTGACCAGCATGGACTAAAAGAGGTATTCCTGAACCACAAGGACGAACCCTGCCATATTTTTTTAAACAGTTTATTCAACAGTCTTGTCAACTTTCGGGGAGATAATGCTTTTTCGGATGATATCTGCGCTGTTTGCCTTGATATATTGTAGAAAATTTAGGGTTGCTTTTTTACTTACTTCTTGAAGTTTGTCAAAGATATGCCTTACTTCCCTTTATCGGAACACGAAGACAAAAAATTGTATTATATCGACGAAGGCAAAGGCGATGTCCTTTTTTTAATCCACAACTGGTATCAAAACGGGAAAATTTGCTATGCGCCATATGTGGATCATTTTTCAGAGAAATACAGGGTAATTATCCCCGACTTGCCGGGACACGGCAGGAGCTTTAAGGGGAGAAACCACCACTATTCCCTGAAAAGCACCATATCCATCCTGACGATTTTCCTGAAGCAGCTAAAAAAAGAAAAAAACACCATATATCTCCTGGGAAGCTCCATGGGCGCATATATTGCGCTCAGCATATCGCTGCGCTATCCGGAACTGGCTGAAAATCTGATTTTGATTTCCACGCTGGTCGACTTTAATGTAAACTCTACCGAAATTGAAAAAATGCTGAGCCATGGTCCGGCGTTGCTGCACGCAAACCTGACCTATAGGGCTGTACGCGGACTATTCCCGTTTGACGGCAGAAAAAACAAATTCTGGCAAATCAATGGAAAAATACCCGGAAAATGGAAGCACTATAATCAAGTTATGGAAAATCATCCCATTTATGCCGCTCGCGATTACATGGAAAGTTTTCTCGATGCATCTATCAAAGAAGATTTTCCTAAAAACAACAAACCTACATTGATGATTTATGGTGAAAACGATCAATTGACGCCTACGGATTTTGCGAGTTCCGTAGCGAGCAAAATGCCGAGAGGAATTTTGCGTATTATCGAGGGTAGCGGACACCATGTTTATCTAAAAAAACCCGACCGAATATTTAAACTGGCAGATGAATTCCTGGAAGAACATAAAAAACGCTATTTTAAATGGCTGAAAATGTTCTGGCGAAGATAGAACATTAAAGATGAATATCTGGCCGGGCTCAGGTGGAAACCTTAATCTTTGCAAAATTTGCTTGTCGAGGTATTTCTATATTTACTCCTCTCTCATGCAACTATCAAACCGTTTAAATGCCATTGAAGCAAGTCCGACCCTGGGGCTGACCGCTCTGGCCAATAAATTAAAATCTGAAGGAAAGGATGTTGTGGGTTTTGGCGCAGGGGAGCCTGATTTTGATACGCCGGATTACATTAAAGAAGCAACCATTGCTGCATTAAAAGAAGGCAAAACAAAATATACGCCTGTTCTGGGTGTCGAAGCCCTTCGCAAGGCTGTCACAGAATTCATCAAGCGCGACATTCTCCTGGATTATAACGCCGCCGATGTGGTGATATGCTCCGGCGGAAAACAGGTTTTGTATAATATTTTTATGTCGATTGTAAACCCCGGTGATGAGGTGATTATTCCAGGGCCATATTGGGTGAGCTATAAAGACATGGTAATGCTTTCTGAAGGGAAACCGGTTATTGTAAATACCAGCTTTGAAAGCGGCTTCAAAATGACAACTGATCAATTGCAAAGCGCCATAACCGCCAAGACACGAGCAGTAATAATCAATTCACCGTCAAATCCAACAGGAGTTGTTTATTCCAGAGATGAGTTGAAGTCCTTTGCCAATATTCTGGAAAAATATCCGGACATATGGATCATTACAGACGATATCTATGCCAAATTAATTTATGATGACAACGAATTTTTTAACCTTGCCATGCTTGGCGAAAAACTTCGTGATCGAGTCATTATTGCTGACAGTTTTTCAAAAGCCTTTTCCATGACTGGATGGAGACTGGGCTATGCCGTAACAAAAAATCCAGGTCTTGTCGCTGCGCTTGAAAAGATTCAGGGACAAAGCACTTCCAATGCCACGAGTTTTGTGCAGTATGGCGCTATTGCGGCTCTAAAAGGAGATTTATCGTTTGTAGATAAAATGCGTGATGCGTTTCAAGAACGACGTGATTTTATTGTAAAAACCCTTTCCATGATGCCGGGTATAAAGGTACATAATCCTGGCGGGGCTTTTTATGTTTTCCCGGATATCAGCGGTCTGGTTCAGAAGCCCCGCTTTATCTCCTTGATGGAAAAATACAAGGAAAAAACCAGCTACAGCAAGGCATTTAGCAGCGCTCTTCTGGGGGAAAAACTGGTGGCAATGGTTCCGGGCATCGCTTTTGGCTATGATATGGGAATGCGTATCAGTTATGCTATATCCATGGAACAAATTAAAAAAGGCATGGAACGTGTCGCAGAATTTGTAGATATATGCCAAGGATAAATATTTGTTGATATCGTATACCTGTTTTGGATACAGGAATGGATAATTATGCTTAATCCAGAATTTCTAATGCGCCCTTTTTTTCTAAAACGCAATGTTTGCGTCATTTCTACCTTATTATGTATCATAACCTTTTCGAATTGCGCCTCTACAAGGAAAATAACCCGTAATTCTTCTTTTGACTACCAGAATATTTACAAAAAGCAATATGAAGAGGGAAACGGAGGTCTAATACGATTAACCTTGAATAAAGGCGAAACATATAGCGGATCCATAACCCCCGATGGCAAATATTTAATTTACACAAGCAACCAGAAGGGCAATTTTGATATATACATCCGCCCCCTGTCTGGCATAACCAACATCCCGATACTTCGAAGCGCAACGAATGAGACCGATCCGGTTGTTAGCCCAAACGGTAAGCTTATTGCGTTTATTGACGATGAATTGGATCCGGGTGGAGACCTGACTATTTTAAAATTTGACCCCGCCCGGATTTTCAAAGAATATCAGGCAGCCGGGCAGCCTGCCGTAGATGCGTTATATCTTAATCAAAAAGTATATTTAACCAATGATCCCCATAATATTTCCCGTTTCCGGGATTCCAACCCGGCATGGTCGCCCGACAGCAAATGGCTTGCCTATTCCACAGACAAGCCATTGTCAAATGGTTCCGGAGAAAGTTTTGGTTCTATCCAGAATGTCTGGATGCTTTCCGTAAAGAATCCAGGGAAAGCCATACCGGTGACAACCGACGGCGGGCTTATGCCGTGTTTTTCCCCAGATGGAAAAAAAATATTGTATGCAAACGACAGCGATAAAAAAGGGACATTTCATATTTTTGAAATCGACATAACTTCTGGTAAAAAAAATCAACTGACTTACGAAAATACCATTGATATTTACCCGAATTACAGCAATGATGGAAAAAAAATTGTCTTTACCAGAATTTCAACAGATACCAATGATGATGGCACAGTCGATTTTAAAGACAATGGGCAGGTGATGATACAACCGCTTGCTCAAAATGACGCAAGAAATTCATCGGCCATAGAAATGACATTTAAGAATCAAAATGTATTTAATACAAAAGTTACGCAGTTTCTAAACGGATCTATTTTATTTGCCATTAAAGAAGGAGACAATATTAATCTTGCATTAATACCCGAAGAAGGAATATTCCCGAGAAAAAATTCTGCAACAGATCAACTTCAATATGCAAAAGATATGCCTGAGAAATCCGGTCTCAAGTCAAACCGTGAAATGGCCATGAGACTCCTGGATTTTAGAAATCAAACAGACCCAATAAATAAATTTGTCGCTAACCTGAAAGATTTTGTTTTATTAGATAATGAAGGAAGCGGCAATACTTCGGCAAAAGAAAGGATCTTGCAGACGATCAGACAAAAAATCAGCGACAATGTGCCATTTGAAAAAATATTGCTTGATGTTTACTACAAAAGAAATCCAGGTGAGTTACCGGACAACTATTCCTTTCAGTTTTCAGGAGGCAGTTTAAAGAACTATCTGAACGAAATATTTAAAAATCCAGCAAGAGCATCACAGTCTCGACTTAATGGAGAAGAGAAAAATATTTCCTCCCTCGATACGTTGCCCTTGTACGATCAAACTACCCTTGGCTATCTTTTTGAAACTTACGGAAACATACTAAAGAAACAGGGCGCCCTGAGTTTGTCCCGGGAAGTATTCCAAAGTATTTTGTACAATTTTCCAGGATATTACAATAGCGCGCTGATTGTCCTGGAACAGGGAAAAGTCTCCAATCAGGAGTCCGAAATTCCGGAAGAGTATTTATATTTGCTTGAACCCAAAAAAAACCCGCTTACGGTTCATAACTATGTACCGTCCGAAAATATTTCAAATTCGGACTCCTCACCTGAACCAAAAAGCCGATCTCTGGATATTAAAATAAACCCGGAAATTACGGCAAAAGCGGAAAACGAAATATTTGTTTTTTTCAAGAAAGTATACAAAAACAATGATGAGCAGATCATTCAATCCATGGAAGAAAAATACAGCGAATCCAGTTTTCCTTTTCTTGCAAATTTACGTCTCCTTGCAAAAGCTGAATACCTCAATGATACTCAAAAATATTCATTATCGTCCGGAGTAATGCAGAAAATAAATGCAAATTCGCTTCAGGATGAATGGATGTTTCGATTATTCACCAAC
>JAOUFE010000190.1 GCA_029858425.1 Spirochaetia bacterium
ATCGGCAAGGTTCAGGTTGACGCCCATATCCCAATGGATTCGCCCCATTTCAAAAAGAGCATCCTGCGTTCTGTAATGATCGGGAGAATGGGTTATTATATATTTTGAAATTTCCTCTCGTTTTTTACTGTAGAGTTTAATTGCATCTTCATAGGAATGAATATTTTTTTGGGCAAGGACCGGTTTATAGCGGTCTTGAATACGTTTCAAGGTTTCTATTCGCAGCCTTTTCTTTTTTTCTGGATTCAGGTTTCGGTACATATTTTCAAAATCAAAAAAAAGTTTCCAGGCTTTTTGCTGAATCTCATAGATGTCCTGTATCGCAAACAGTAACTCGGTTTGGGTTTTTGAATTTTTTAAACGCGATACCTGATATAATGATATTTTTAAAAAATCTTCTTTGTTCAGATTTTCGTCAAAATAGTCAATATTCATGTATGTCGGATCTGTGCTGAACGGGTAGACCAGGCGTTGAAGATTGTCGTAATACAGTTCCCTGACCGCGATTGGTAAATCGCCTTTATTGGGGTCAAAACTGGAATATTTGCTTATAAAATTATATAGCTGGACTTCTTTGGGTTCGCGCAGGGTTGTGTCAAAATATTTTTCCCGCTTTTCCTTTGGAAAATTCAAGGGGCGCTGATCGTTCGGATTTTGTCCATGCAAAATCTTTGCTGTTGGGCGATTTTCGGAAATATCGCCCTTGCTCCAGCTCCGGAATTTTCGAATAATTTCATTGCGTTCATTGTATTTATCAAGATTCCTGGACGCCTCTTTGAGGATTTGTTCAAAGGGTTTGTCTACATTATGCAGAGTGGGAAAAACTTCTTTGACAATTAAATCTTCATAATGCCGAGTATGGTAAACATAGGAGTCCTTAACGCCTGAATTATAGTTTATATCGTCAAAAACCTGGGGATAATTTGCTCTGAGGTTGCTTGTTTCCGATAGATTTTTTACAAGCTCGCTCCATTCTTTCCCTACCCCGAAGGATTTTTCAAATTCCGAAGAATTCCCGGATTTGGATTTTTGTCCTTTTTTGTCCTGTTTATGGGCAATTTTATCATTGCCGGATTCTCCATTTGAAGACGATGCATCCTGGTTTTGCTCCATTTCCACCTGCATGGCAGCGTTTTGAGCCATTTTGGAGTTTAATGTACTTCCTGAATTTCCTCTGTATAAGAACAGAGTTAAAAACAACAGGGAGTGAATCCAGAGAGAAACAACAAATGCAATGCTTAAGCGAATTTTTTGAAAATGCACATATCCCCAATTCAGGACGGCGGGGAGCTATCAAGTAAAAAATCTATAAATTCTCTCAGAGCTCCCCGGCCACCGGAATTCATGCAATGGTATTGAACGCTTGAAATAATCAACGCTGCTGCATCAGAGGGCGCGGCAGATACAGCAGCTTTGGATATAACCATTAAATCATTCATATCATCTCCGATATACGCCAGATTTTCCCAGGAATACTGATTTTCGCTGAGCCATAGATTCATTGCCAGGTTTTTATCGGCAGCCCCGGTAATCACATGTTTTACTCCAAGTTCGTTCATTCGTGTGATAATAATTTGCGAAGACCTGGCGCTAATAACGCCAAATTCGTTTCCGGCAGAAATCCATCGTTTAATTCCAGCTCCATCTTTAACATTAAATACTTTTAATGCTTCCCCATGTTCGCCGTAGTACAATTGACCATCGGTCATTGTTCCGTCAATATCCGAAAAAAGAACCTTGATTTGATTCGTCATTATTTTTTTTGCAATCGCATAATTTCTCTGCGCGCTCTGTCCGGGTCTATACCGTAAGACTCGGCTCTGCGGTAAACCTCAATTGCGCCGGCGACATCATTTTGAACCTCATTTTGATAAGCAAGAGTAAAATATACCTTTTGAAGATTCAACGTTTTCCGAAGGGCTTCCATTTTTTGCGTAATCTCTTTCTGATCGCGAAATTTTTGCTGGTCTGTATAGAAGGTCTGAAGCGAGGTTTGGTCGGGCTTCTGGTTCAATTGAATTCTCGCGTCTGTCATTTTTTTTTCGTCGACTCTCAGATTATCATAGCTGTCTGAAATCATTTTTTCGAGGCTTGCGTGGATCTCAAGTAGTTGTTTCAGGTAATCGACAAGTTTTTTTTCCGGACCTGTTTTTTCAAAAATGGTGACCAGAAAAGACAAAGTCTGGAATCGGGTTTTAAGCGCATCCAGTACTGACGCATCTTCCAATTTGGTATTGACGGGTTGCTTGTAAGCGAGCAACAGATTTCCGAGGAGTTCCCTGGCTCGTTCATAATTTCCGGTATTTTCGGTATGAATTTTTGCAAGTTGAAATTCCATATCTGGACTTCTTTTTATGGCAATTACCTTTTCATAATACCATGCCGAATCTACATACCGCCGGGTTGCATAATATAAACCGCCAAGATTTTTATAAATTTCATAAAGCTCTGTATCGGAAAATTTCAGGGAGCTTGTTTCATTAAATTTGAGACTTCTTTCGAGGGAGCTTATGGCTAAAAGATCTTCGCCGGCGTTTTTGTACATTTCGCCCAGTAATGCCGGAGTTTTCGCATTTTGCGGATCCAGCAGGCAAGACATTTCCAGAAGTCCTGCATACGCCATTTCCCGGGACTCTAATTTCCACGTCTGCTGAAAGGTTCCGTCATAATTGCTGCGGTAGTACTCAATGGAGTTTAAAATCTTTTCCCGGTCGCGAATTTTTTTGTCAATCAACTTGACATTGTTTGCAAATTCAATCAGAAAATTCGCCGATTCTTTGTTGTACTGAGTTTCGTATTCGTGAAAAATGGTTGTTTGTTTTTGCATTTCAACTTCAAGAGCCTGTATCTTTGTTTTAATATTTTCCAGCGTTTTTTGGTTGGCTGCATAATCCGGATAATTTCCGGGATCATTTAACTTTATGGCATCATTGTCTTGTTGTATGGCAAGTTTTCTTTTTGTCTCTTCATATTCCTTTTGAACTGCCACGAGATCATTGGAAACTTTTTGATAGTTTTCGGCATCTTTTTTTTCTTTTTCATTATTTTGCAATATTAGTCTTTCCGGATCAGTCCATATTTGCGGCGACAGCTTTAATGTGCGAAAACCCAGCGCCGCCAGATAGCGAGCT
>JAOUFE010000077.1 GCA_029858425.1 Spirochaetia bacterium
TTTCATATCGAAGTAAGCAAGTCATGTATCCATGATACTCTGAAACATCACTCCTGATTGCCAGCCATATTGTACCGTGGTCTATCAATAAAGAATATCGCGGTGATCCAGCGAATGGTTTACTATTATTTATTGAGTATGATTCTTATTTCGATAAGGGATATTTTACATTGGATCAAGAGTTTAATATTATCCTTACTAAAAGATTAGATGAACTTTCTCCAGAGCTTCAAGAAAAACTTTTAGTATTAAAAGGCAGAAGTATCAAAAAGCCACATTGATGTTTACCCAAAAAAGAGTATATTCGTGGTTATATTGATTCCAAAGGAAAGCAATTGACACCAATTAAGTATTACAGATGCAAAGATTTTACTAATAAATATGCAATTATTCAAAGTGGACTATAAGTCTATTCAAAATGCAACTATTTAAATCAAGATGGCAATTTAATTTCTAAACAATATTTTGATCGTTGTAAGGTTTTTAATGAAGGATTTGCCGCTGTATTTATTGGTAAATTCACTAGTAATTTTAAATACTTGCGATGCGGCTATATAAATACTAATGGTGAAGTAGTAATACCAATAATCTATGGAGGATGTTCAGATTATAGTAATGGTAAAGTAGCCGTCAGTTTAAATGAAAAATAGGGATACCTTAATAAAAAAAATTCTTGGGTTATTGAACCTGAATATGCAAATGCGGACGAATATCAAGACAGTGTTGCATGGGTCCAGGATTTTGAAAGTAAAAAATACGGTTTAATTAATGAGAATGGTCAATATATATTAAAACCGAGTTTTGATATCCCACATTATTTTAATTATTCAATAACATCCGATAGAGATACGTTAAAAACTTGTGTATTGCCTTATAGAAAAGGGTGACAATATAAGCGGCGATGCCAGATTATTTCTGACAATAGAAAATAACAGGAGGCAACGCCGCATGGGAAAGATAACAGAAGTCAAGGATGGCAGTCAAGCAAAATCTGCATTATGGGATATGCATTATGGGAGCTCATTCTCAAGGGCGCCCGGGCATGAACTCGAAATTCAGTCAATGTGCACTATAATTGAACTCAAAAAAGTTGTTATACTCCATCAAATACAGAACATTTTTCAGACAGACTTCGGATGAAAATCATTGACATGCTATATCTTATGTTTACGATTTAGCATGAAGGAAAATTATGAGTAAATCAATAAACATCCTTGTTTTGTGCACGGGCAATAGCTGTCGAAGCCAGATGGTAGAAGGATGGCTTCGACATTTTAGCACAATCAATCATAACAAAGTTAAAATCTACAGCGCGGGCATCGAAACTCACGGAGTAAATCCAATGGCTATCCGGGTGATGAAAGAAGCGGATATTGATATTTCGTATCATACGTCCAATAACATTCAGGAATATAAAGATATGGATTTTGATTTTATAATTACAGTTTGCGATCATGCAAAAGAAAATTGTCCATATTTTCCCTCAAAAGCAATTCGCTTTCACCAGAACTTTGCCGATCCCTCTAAAATCAAAGACACAGAGAATAAAATTTTATCTGAATTTCGCAAAACCAGAGATGAAATTCGGGATTACTGTAAAAAATTTATTGAGGAAAATTTATTGAATATTTAATCTTGCAAGATGGGAAAGCGCTCGGGATAATTCCATAAGTTCATGCTTTAAGCGTCTGGATCAAAACATCAATATTCATGTCAGAATGTAGTAAAATGCGCGTACAATACCCAAGCTCATAACTCCTGGACTGGAACTCAATAATCAACCCCATCATTGGCAAAAATAGGCGTTTTTGCGCGCGGAGCGCGCCAAAAACGCAAAATATTGGGCATGAATTTTGAGTTCATGCCCAGGCTCCTTGTGATTTTTTGCGCCGGATAGCATTGAAAAAATCTGTTGATCGCTTGTCTTTCATTTAAGCTATCTACAATAATGAAAAGGTTAAACAGAATCCTGGTATGCAGCATTTTTATATGGGTTTATTATCCGGCGCAGGCCGAAGACGCGCTCGATACGAAAGTAAAAGGACTTCTGACAAAGCACTGCAATTTGCCCCAGCAAGAGTCCATGCAGCCAACGTTTGGCGCGATAATAAAAAGAATGCCTTTGTCCACTTTTGAAGATGCCATTCGCGTTCTTGATCTCACCCTTCCCCAGATTTGTTTTTTTGACTACCCCGGCTGGCTAATTGACCGAGCCTTTAATCTTGCAGTTTATGGATTCCACGAAGGAGACTTACAACCGGCTACTGTTAAAAAAATGAGCGAATTTATGCGATCCATATCCCTTGGAAAACAAGATTATATTGCGTATGGAAGAATACTGGAAAACCTTTTAAGTTCCGGCGTTGCAAAAGAATACATCAACGATTTTATTCATACCTCCATTAATGAGAACTATGGAACAGCCGGCGCAGAGGCTCTGGCGCACTATTATGCAATAAAAGCGGCTGAAACCAAAAATCACGAAGAATCGCTGAAATTTGCATTGGATGAAACAAAAGTATGTAAATCCCAGTACGATCGTTTTTATGTATTGAATAAACTGTACGGCGAAACAGACGAAACAGCGCCAAAATATGTAAAAGCGTCAGAACAGGAAAAAATGCAAAAAGAATTTGAAGAGAAAAATCTTGAATTCTGGAAAAAATATCGGAACAAGATTCGCCTCAGCGAAAAATTGGCGATAAAAAAAACCGCATACACCGATGCAGACATCGTAAAAATCCTGAACGATCGCCTGAAAACACAGTATGGATACCGGATGAACAAAAGTTTTGGACTGGATGCAACCGGGCTGGTTTCCCTGATTTCAAGGTCTCCGATAGACTCGCTGCCGTACGATTTAGACACATACTGCTCCTCCAATACCATCGGGTCTGTCGGCTCATTAAAAACAGGCGACGTTGTGTTATTTTCAGCATCCACATCAGACCGGGAAATATCGGCGCTGGGAGTCTACACCGAAAACAGCGAATTTGTGTATGTTTCCGTAGCCGGGGGGTTAATCCAGGCCAACTTAAAGGATTCCTATTATAAAAACCGATTTATCAAGGGGTGTCGCATTTTGCATTAATGGAATCGCCATATATACAGCTGCCGAGAAATTATAATTTTATTGCCCGTCTTCCCGAGTATTTTGAAATTGAAATACTTAGAAAGGGACAGGCAACATCCGATGGTATCTGGTATTATGTTCGCATACAAAATCACGAATTAAATTTGCTTTCGCGGGTAGACCTGCGCGAAGGAATGAAATACCAGATACGCAAAAAAGGTCCCATGGCGTTGGAGTTGACAGATAAAAAACCCGAGGCTCTTTCGGATCCCGATAACGAGTATCTCGGTTAGGAAAATCGGGCAAACAAAAAAGGGGGAAAGCAAAGTGATTTCAAAAGGCGGTTTTTTTTGCCCCCCTTGAGCCGCAGCAAGGTTGCGGCTCAACCCCCGGATATCTTCAAGCCACAACACCAAAATAAATTTATGGAACCCTCGAAATGATAGATATCTGGTTCATAATATTTCTTTTGTTGTTGGGCGGGATTGTGGGTTTCTTTGCAGGACTGCTCGGTATCGGCGGCGGTGGAATCATGGTTCCCGTTCTCACGTCATTATTTCTGGCCTATGGAAAACCCGTAGATACCGTAGTACATCTGGCTCTGGGTACATCCATGGCATCCATTGTCGTAACTTCTATTTCCAGTATGCGAGCGCATCATAAAAAAAATGGCGTTCAATGGGATATTGTAAAAAGTATAGCTCCGGGAATGCTTCTTGGGGCTTTTGCGGCCACATTTGTTGCATCCTCGTTAAACTCAAAATATCTTGCTGTTTTTTTCTCGATCTTTATGGCCTGGATATCGGCTCAAATGTTTTTAAACGTAAAACCAAAATCCCACAGAGCTTTACCGGGTAAAATATCCCTGTTTTCGGCCGGGTGTCTTATCGGCGCAATATCGTCTCTTGTATCCATTGGAGGCGGCTCGTTGACGGTTCCTTTTTTAACCTGGAATAATGTTAGGGTAACCAATGCCATTGGAACATCGGCGGCTTTGGCCCTGCCCATATCCCTTGCGGGAACCCTTGGTTATATCTTAAACGGCTGGGGAAAAATTTCTGAGGATCCCGGAACAATCGGCTTTATTTATCTGCCCGGAGTAATAATCATATCATCCGTAAGTTTTTTTATGGCTCCGCTGGGCGCAAAGGCAGCCCACAAAATATCCGTCGATACACTAAAAAAAATCTTTGCATTGCTTTTAATCGCATTGAGCCTGAAAATGCTGGCAGCAGTAATGTAAAAACTTTAAACTCCAGGCATGAACTGGAAATTCAGTTAGAATGATTTAAATTGGCGTGTTTTTGCCCAGGCAAGGCTTGCCTGGTTTTAAAAATTGACACGCGCCATTGAATTGTTTTTTTAACATAATATGAAAACAATGTACATCGTATTTCTGGGTATCCATGTTTCAACGGCAATTTTTGCCGGCATTTATTCCATTCTTGGATTTTCCTTAAACCAAAAGTTTATAAATTCAACTGATGTTAAAGATCAAAAAAAATACAACCAGAAATATTTAGCTCTGACGCGCATAATGATTTATATAAGCATAATTTTTGCAATCACCGGGTTTTCCCTTGCCATCAGACATTACGGTTTCTGGATCCTTTTTAAACTTGCCCTGTTTTCGATACTTGTATCGTTGGAAATCCTGGCGGGACTCAAAAATCTCGAAATCCGGGATAATGAATTAACCGGTTCCGGGCAATTTACAAATGCCAATAAAAATTTGAAATTGTATGCCATCGGACACCTCGTTGTAGTCTGCATGCTTTATGCAATAGCCATTATCAAACCCCTGAAATAATTAAAGAAATCTCTTTGTTCGGAGTTCTAACGACGCTCAGGGCAGACCGTTTTTTATCCGATGATATTCAGAAACGATATTTTCCATAATTTTGGAGACCGGCTCAATTTCCTGAATCTGGGCAACTCCATGACCGGCAGACCATACATCAATCCACCTTCGTAATGAAATTTCGTGTGGTTTTTCAGAATTCTTTATTTCTGAAAATTTCAGCCATTTATCGTAACTGGATCGAATCCAGTTTGCGCTTATACCGCTGATTTTATCGGAGTAAATAATATCCTCAGGGTTGCTATCAACAAGAGCGCTTTTATATTCTTCGGTTGCCGAGGCTTCCGGGGTGGCAATAAAACGGGTGCCAATGTACACCGCAGAAGCTCCCAGCATAAACGCGGCGGCCATTTGTCGTCCGCGGGAAATGGCTCCGGCGGCAATTACAGGAATATCAATGGCTTCCCGAATCTGCGGGATAAGCGCAAATGGGGTGATAGACCCGGCATGACCTCCGGCTCCCTGGCATACGGCAATTACAGCATCGGCGCCGCATTTTGCAACAATCGATGCCTGTTTTACATTGGTCACATCACAAAAAACCTTTATGCCATGATCGTGGGCTTCTTTAATAAGCGTGCGCGGCGTTCCCATACTGGTAATAATCAAAGAAATTTTTTCTTTCAGGCATAATTCAAACTGCTCGCGCACCAATGGATTGTGTTCCCTGTGCAAAACAATATTTACTCCAAAAGGCCTGACCGTAAGCGCCCGAACCTCATGCAATGCCGCTTTAAGATCGCCAATTGTTCGATAACTCATGGCGGCAAAATTGCCCATACCGCCCGAATTTGATACGGCCGCCACCAAAGCAGGATTGGAAACCAGAAACATGGGCGCTCCCAAAATTGGGTACTGAATATCAAAAAGTCTGGTAATATCTGTTTGTATTCCGGAATTCATGTATTCCCTTTGTACTGGAAATCCGGTTTCCTCATGAAAAATCCTGATCTACCGGATACGAACCCAAAACCCTGAAAAAAGGCATTTTCTTTTGAATTTGTTCCAAAGTATGTTTCATAGGCTCTAAATGCTGGTGACCAATTAAATCAATATAAAATATATAATTCCAGGTCTCATTCCTGGCCGGTCTTGATTCAATGCTCGTCATATTAATCTTTGCTTTATATATTGGCTCCAAAACCTCAAATAAACTGCCGGGTTCATGGTGAAGAGTAAACATGATCGATGTTCGATCCATATCGCTTGGCATGGCTTCTTCATGCCCAATTATAATAAATCTTGTAAAGTTCCGGACATGATCTTCAATATTTTCTTCGAGAACAGGAATTTGATAAATTTCTGCGGCAATACCGGAAGCAATGGCAGCTATCGTTAAATCTTTTTTTTCGGCAATAATTTCCGCAGCCTTTGATGTAGAGGATGTTTCCACAAATTCCGCTTCGGGTAAATATTTGCTTAACCATGAACGGCATTGCCCATAGGGCTGCCTGTGGGTGTATAATTTTTTTATCCGGGATAAATTACTGGCAAAGGTAAGCAAATTGTTATGAATAGCAAGGTGTACTTCCGAATAAATATTTAAATTGAACTTTAAAAGACTATCCAGTGTAGCGCTTACAATACCTTCAATGGAGTTTTCAACAGGGACAATACCATAATCCAGTTTTTTCTTTTGTACCTGATCAAATATATCATCAAAATCAACGCAAGCCACCAATTGCAGAGAGTGTCCAAATTTTTTTATCGCCGCCTGATGTGAAAAACTGCCTTCCGGGCCAAGATAGCCCACCCGAAGCAATTTTTGAGTAGAAAGCGTCGCGCTCATAATTTCACGAAAAATATTTTGAACCGGTACGTTACCCAAAAGCCCCGGATTTAACCCGGAAATGCGCTTTAGAACCTGTTGTTCTCGTTCAGGCTTAAAATATATGGAATCTTCTTTTTGTTTGGCATTTGCCACAATCTTTCCAAGATTGACGCGCTCTGAAATCAAGTTTAAAAGCTCTTCATCAACCTTGTTGATTTTTTTCCGCACTTCATCCAGAGACATATCTTTCATAGATCCTCAAAATTTAACTCTTTTACTTCTTTTGGCGAAGGTAGATCCTGTAAATTATTTAAACCAAAATATTCCAGGAATTCTTTTGTGGTGGCATAATAACCTGGTTTTCCGGGAGCCTCTTTATAACCGGCTATTTTAATTAATTTTTTATTTGCCAGTCCCGTAACGAGGGAACGAGAACTCACCCCGCGAATTTCTTCAATTTCGTAAAGAGTAATTGGTTGCTTATAGGTGATAATGGCCAGCGTTTCAAGCATAGCTTTTGTCAGCGTATGTTTCTTCTTGTTATGTATGAAACTTCGAATAATTTCAAATACCCCGGAAGACGTTGAAAATTTATATTTCCCGGCAGTTTCGCTTATCATAATACCACAGTCTCTTTCCAGATATTCATCAACCAGAGAATTTAAAACAGTTTCTACCTTTGGAAGATCTTCATCAAGGCCGTTTGCAATTTCCTTGATCGTCAAGCCTTCGCCAGAAACAAAAATCAGCGCTTCTATGGCAGATTTTATTTTTGAATACTCCAGATCAGACATAGAACCTCAGGCGTTCATTTCCTTTTTTTCCAGAAAAATCAATTTAATATCATCAAATGGTTGGCTTTGAATAACCTTGATCATTCTTGATTTCAATAACTCAAGAACAGCGAGAAAAGCAACGATCATTTTATTTAATGAAAAATTTTTTATATAGTCAAAAAATGACATGGATTTTATCGAAATAATCTTATTTGTCATATCCTCAAGAACCTGATCCATGGAAACCTCTTCATTCTCTATTTCGTATGGATTTTTTTTTTCAGCCTGTGATAAAAACTCTTTAAATGTTTTCAAAAAACTGACAAGATCCACTTCAAACAAATCCAGATTTTCTTCAAACTCCCTCCAGGAAGGTTCCCGATTATAACTCAATCTTGTTTTTTCTTCAATGCTCTTCAGGGCATCGGCAGCCATCTGAAATTTTTTGTATTCTAAAAGTTGATCCACCAATTCAAACGGAAGATAGTCGGGTTCATGTTCATCCTCAAACCCGGGATTAGGCAATAATAACCTGGATTTATAAAATAATAGTTTTGACGCCATTAAGGCAAATTCCGCCTCTTCATCCAGATTTGCAAGCCCGCCTTTTATATATTGGATAAAATCACCCGTTATGCGCGATAGAGATACCTGAAATATATCCACTTCGTAAGATTCGATAAGGCGCCACAAGAGCCCAAGCGGGCCTTCCTGAAAATTTCCTTCAATTGTTGAAAATTGAACTTTAAATAAATCTGTTGTTTGCAACGCCTGTATCATACATTAATCTGGCAGGGTTTGTTGATACCAAGAGTGTTGCGTATATTTTCCATGGTCGCGCCTGCTGTTTTTTTCGCCCTGTCCGCTCCAGCCTGTAAAATATCCTGAACAAGAGCAGAATCGTTGATCACTTTCTTTCTGTACTCTCTGAAAGGAAGCGTTTCCATAATAATTTTATCGGCAATAATCATCTTGCAGTCTATACAGCCAATCCCGGCGCTTCGGCATTGAGAATTTATTTCCGTTTTTCTGTCAGGCAAAAAATAATCGTAATATGAAAAAACGGGACAGTTCTCCGGGTTACCCTTATCGGTGCGTTTTATTCTTGCAGTATCGGTTTTCATTTTCTTGATTTTATCCCGAAGATCATTTTCATCTTCAGACAAAGAAAGAGTATTTCCATACGATTTGCTCATTTTTCTTCCGTCGGTGCCCACCACCTTCGGCGATGGCGACAATAACGGCTCCGGTTCGATGATTGCATTAGCGTTTTCCAGTTTATTTATATGATTAAATCTTCTGGCAATTTCGCGCGACAGTTCGAGATGCGGCAATTGGTCTTCTCCAATAGGCACCAGTTGACCCCGGTATAAAAAAATATCGGCCGCCTGAAGAACAGGATATCCAAGAAATCCGTAAGAATCTATATCTTTTTCCACATTTTCCTGTTTTTCCTTATAAGTTGGATTTCTTTCCAGCCAGGAAACCGGAGTATACATGGAAAGGATCAAACACAACTCGGCATGATATGGTACATCTGATTGAACAAAAATAACAGATTTTTCCGGATCAAGACCGGCAGCCAGCCAGTCCGAAATCATGGGAGCAATAAAATTATGCGCCTGCGCATAGTCATGGTAAAAAGCAGTCATGGAATGCCAGTTAGCTGCCATAAAATAGCAGTCAAATTTTTCCTGAAGTTTTACATAGTTTTTTAAAACGCCCAGATAATGCCCCAAATGCAATCGACCTGTTGGCTGCATTCCGCTCAGTACTCTTTTTGGCATTTACCTTAAACCTGCCCACAATAAAAAACTTTCGCCCGTGATAAAATCATTGGTAGCAGGAAAAAAAATAATTACGATAGTGGCAATTATTTTAAATATCGCTCCAAATTTTTTCAGAGCCGGTTTTTGCATGTAAAAAAAAGAAGCATCAAAGGGAGGAAGAGGAAGATAGTTTAATAAATGCAAACTCCAACTTTTTTTCAAAATATCTATAAGAATTAAATACATATAACTCGTTTTACTAATATCTTTAGCGTGCAAAAAAATAAATGCAATGAGCATGACCATAATAAACCACAATTGTCCAAAAATATAGCTCGATATTGTATCTTTTTTATTTTTGACAATAAAACCGCCCCATGAGTAACCGGAAAAACAAAGGACAATAAATGCCCAGACATCAAAAGTAAGAAGCGGATTTTTCGTTTGTCTGGCAGAATAATGCGTTTCAACAAATATTCCGAGACGGGACATTAGTTCAAGCAAAAACCATTCTCTTCCAATCAGGACAATGATTGCGGCAGGTATAGCAATTACGAACATACCTGTTGCTGTGGCAAATCCAAAAATATCGTTCATGCCCCGCCTCCCACAAAATGAATTATTTCAATTTTATCATCATTTTTTAGAATGATGCTGTCATAATCTGCTTTTTTTACTACAGATTCGTTAATTTCAATAGCAACTCGCGTTGAGCTTAATTTAAAGTAATCCAAAAGCGAGTCAATAGTATGGTTGCTTAAATCGCCCAGAGATAATGGTTCGCCATTGACTATCACAAATTTTACCCGCTGCCTTTTGTCAGTAATTTTAAATAAAATATCGCCGCAATTGCTGCTGTTTCAGCCCTCAACACATTGTTGGATAAACATATACTGCGAAAACGATTTTTTAAAAAATCAACCTCTTTGGGAGACCATCCCCCTTCCGGGCCATTGATAAAACAAATCTCTGAAAATGCGCTTATATCTGCCAAATTTACTGTATTTATGAAAGACGACTGACCCGGATCGCCCCATAAATACAAAGTATCCTTATTATACAGAATATCCGCTAATTTTAATGAGAAAATTTCAAACTCCGGAATAACAGGATTTTTGGACTGAATGCACGCGCTTATTGCCATTTTACGATACCGCTCCGGATTTTGCACAGGAAAGTTGTCGTAATCGGACCGTATAAAATAAAATGAATCTATTCCCAGTTCGGTGGATTTTTGAATTAAATACTCCAGATTTTTTTTTTGAATACCGGAAGTCATCAGAGAAATTTTTTTTGTTCTCGAAAAAACAAAAGGTTGATCGGAAAGTTTTTCAATTTTATCGCTGGAATTCAGTTTGGCAGGAAATATTTTTCCATCACCGGATGAAATATTTAATTCTATATCGCCTTTTTGTCGCAGCACTCTCCGGATATGATGAAGATTCTCTTCATTGATTGCGACTTTCTCACCCGATAAAATGCATGAAAACGTTTTCTGCGGTACAATTAAGAAAAGTTTATTTCTTAAATCCAGATCATTGCCGATCATGAAAACTATTTAACATTATTTAGCAAAGGTGGCCATCTTCATCAAGAGCTTTTTCAATGCTTAAAACTTCCAGATTTTGTTCGCTGCTTCCACTTCCAAATTTTACCACGCTGCCTTTCCTGGCATGAAGCATGGCCTGCCCAAGCGGCGATTTATAAGAAATAATACCCTTATCTACGTCGGCATCCCATTGATCTAAAATTGAATAAACAAATATGTCGCCGTTTTTTACTTCTTTAAGACGCACTTTGGTTCCAATACTTACTTCGTCTGTTGGAATTTGACTGGCCACCATCAGCGTTAATCCTTTTAATTGATTTTCCAGTTTCATTAAATTCGCCTGTAATATCACCTGATTTTCCAATGCCGCTTTGTATTCGGCATTTTCTCTCAAATCTCCCTTTTCCTGAGCCTGGCCAATATCTTTGGAATTGGCAGGGATTTCCACCTTCAAAAGATGTTCCATTTCTTTTTGCATGGAATCAATTGCATCCTGACTGGATACGCTTCCGCCTGATTTTTGCAGAGTTTCAAGTAAAGTAGTCGTTTTAATCTGTCGATCCGCTTCATCAGACTCTATAAACTGATCCGGACTGATTTCCTTTAAACCAATTAATACCTGTCCTTTTTCATAATCAGATAAAAATGCCACGTCTTTAAATAAAGAAACTATTTTTCTGATAGAATCTTTAGCGTATGTTTTAATATAATTATCAAGATCTGATTTTGCGCTTCCAATTAAAATATCCTTGGCCGCATTTTTTAGTCTGGTTCCCTTTGGTTCCAGTTTTGGAATCGTTCGAAGCAGCCTGAAAAAACCAAGCAATTGCTCTTCGTGTAAAAGTCCATCAATTTCCCAGACCTTTAGAACAAGATTTTTCATTGCCCATAAATACACCTCTGCATTTTCTTTGGCATTTCTTCTCAATAAGCTGAAAAACTCCAGAATCTCGGAATTGTTTCCATTTTCTATTAACTCACCAATTAACATTTTATGAATTTTAATTGGCGTTTGAAACAGCAATTCAACATATATTTTTTGCCATTGAGCGTGATACAACCTGATCCAACGGGCAAAGTGTTTTTTAATTTCCGGATATTTAATCTTCAATCCCAGATTAGATATATCTTTGACAGATAATGAGGAAAATTCTTTTACGAGTTCATTTTTTGTTTCTTCAGAATAAAATCTGTCTTCATCTCCCAGCGCCTCATGCAGCATATCCAGCGCCCACAGACTTTGTAGTTTTATTTCCTGTTCAAAAGAACGCATTAATTCTTTAAAAAATGGCTGCATATATTCAATGGCATCTACATAGTCATCGGGACTTTTTAACGTAGCAATAGCCACCGCGAGTCTGTCCTCAAAGTTTTGAGCCGCCTGAAACTTTTCAATTAGCTGATCGGACATGGTAATAGCCGTTTCGTGTAACTCAATGATATCTTTTTTCTGGGGAGATATAACAATTAAATTATCCTTTAAAAGTTCGCTACGGGTTTTTGACCACCATTTTGACCAATTTTTTGTTGGAACATATTTATCAATAATTTCTGTTTTTATCTCGCCAAGAGAAAGCTTGTTATTAAACGAAACCAATAGTATCTTGAAAAAATCTACAATATTTTCATCAAACAACTTTTGCAATTCTTTCGGCTTTTCAAACTGAAAAACCCAAAAATGATCTTCTTTTAGCGGCTTTAATGATTTCAAGGCCATTTGAATTTCCATACGGTGTTCTACCTTGTTATGAAAATCTATAATCATTTCCGTTGTATTAATATCTTTTATTTTACCAACACCCCAGCTTCTATGAAACACGTAATTATTTTTATCAAATACAATATTGGTCTCAAAATCCTGGATTGCATTGAGAATATTTTTTTTTGGGTTGGTTAATCCGCTGTATCGAATAAAATCTTCGAGAAGCGAATGATTTTGATACTTTTTCCGGTAAGATTCAACAAGCTCTTTTTTAAATTTTACGTAATTAGGATTGTATTCAAGTATTTTTTTACAAAGAATCAGGACGTGATCTGCGTCTTCATTTTTAATATAGTGATAGGCCAACTGGACGTACAGGTCTGCAAGAATCTCTTTTTGACGATGACCGCTGAGAATACGTTCAATTTTCTTGAAAAATTGCAGATCTTCGGGAATTAATTCTACCAGCTTGTTCCAGACAGTTTTTAGTTTTTCAAATTGAAGGCTTTTGGCATAGGCTTCCGCAGCCTGTTTATAAAATTGAACACTTTTCTCAAGATCTTCATTTATTATGGCATCCGCATACTTTAAAGCCACATCGGGGTTTTTTCGATCTACCCTCGCAAGTTTTTCCAGAACAGGTATAAGCTCTTTGTTTTTACCCAGTTTTTCGAGGGC
>JAOUFE010000078.1 GCA_029858425.1 Spirochaetia bacterium
CCAAGCTCTTGGGAGCATTAGAATTACCGCGCCTGTTGCAGAAAAAGCTTGACACAATGATTCATTTCCTCGTTCTGTGGAACTTTAATCAAACAAGGAGATCTATTTAATGAGGGAAAAAGTATATTGCGCAAATTGTGAACATTGCCTCGTAGTTCGGGTATTTGAAACAGACAACTCCAAATACGTTCTCAGGGTAAAATGTTCAAAAAAAAGATGGGCCAAGCGTTCTGGCGAGGAAAAACAATACAAGTACTTTACTGTTGCAAGACGAGTTATTACAGACTGCCCGGATTATACGCCTATGGGAGATGCAAATCCATTCATTAAAAACCTGAGACGGGAATTGCCGGTTAAGGATGAAATTTACTCCTTGAAAGAAATCGATTAAATTCTTATGAAAGTTTCCGAACTGGTACCAGTCGATCATATTAGTGTTGGCTGGCCTGTACGGGATGAGCCGGAGACCAGAAACAAGTGGAATCTGATTCAGGCAACCGTTCAATTTTTGTGCACAAAGAACGCTTATTCTGATGATATCTGTCGTCAAATAAGTGAAAAAGTATGCGATCGTGAAAGAGTAAAAACGACTGCAATTGGGCATGGATTTGCGATGCCTCATGCATCTTTGTCCTCCATTCATAAACCTACAGGAGCTTGTGTCGTTCTACAAGACGGACTGGATTTTGAATCTCTGGATAATAAACCCGTACACATTATTATACTGGCGCTTTTTCCGGACAAGGATTATTCAAATCACATTGCCATGTTAAGCCGAATTGTTACGCTTACCGGACACCATGCAAACTGCGAAAATATATTAAAATTGGGAAGTCCGGAAATGATCTGGAAGGAAATTTCTCATCTTGAGGTGTAATTTCCGGCTTTTAACCAGATATTGATTTTTTCGATTTTTTCAATGCAGTCCGAAATCCAAATTCCACCTGGTTTTAACCGGATGATCTCAAATAGCTCTGTTTTCAGACTTTTTAACTGTTCGCAAAGCAATTTATAGTCAGGATCTTCCGGATTTAAATTTACCTGGTTTACATGTTCATAATATTGCTCCAGGATATCGGAATATCTGTGAATTGCCTGTTTATATAAATAAAAATCTTCTATTCCTTCGCCTGATTTATTATTTCTTTTATGGATTCTTTTCCTGATCGCTTTTTCAAGACGACCATCATTTTTTTTTAACAATTGGCATAGATATTCATAGGCCACCTGTAATTTCTGAAAATCTTCTTTGCTTCCGTTTTTATCAGGATGCAGCTCGAAAGCCTTTTCATAATACTTTTTTTTAATATGCTTCTCAATATTCAATTCAGTAAAACTTCCGGAAATATCCAGTATATCCAGCGCCTCTTCAATATTATTTTTGTTCATTGTTGGCTCGTCTGCAAAAAACTCATCGTGGATTTTGCTGTGGGTTAAATACTGTTTTACACGGGCTTAAAACGTCCTGTTTTGTGCCGCAAACATCTTTTGGCATCGGTATCATTTTTTTAGATCAGTTTTTTTCATGGGCAATGGCATGGTCAACAATATTTATTGACAATATGTCTGTCTTGGTTTTCCTTTTTTAATGCCTGAAGAAAAAGTAAGAATGCAGTTTTTGGGAGCGACTGGATATGTAACAGGCTCTCGAACTTTGATGGAGACCAAAGATACGCGCATATACGTGGATGCGGGACTCTATCAGGGACAAAAATATATTGAGGAAAAAAATTATGAGCCTCTGGAAACTGATTCTAAAAAAATTCACGCCATTTTCTTAACCCATGCCCATATTGATCACTCCGGTTTGATTCCCCTGCTTGTTAAAAAGGGATTTACAGGAAAAATATTTTGCACTCCTGGAACAAAAGATCTTCTTGAAATACTTTTGCCCGATGCCGGGCGACTTCAGGAAGAAGAATTTCGATTTATCGGAAAGAAGAAAATTATCGAGTATCAACTGGACGGTCCTTTGTTTAATGAAGAAGACGCCATTAATTCTTTACAATACATAGAAACGGTTCAATTCAATGAGAAAATCGCCTTTAGGGACTTTTTTGCCCAATTTTACTGGGCAGGGCATATTCTGGGCGCTGCCAATCTTCAATTGGAAACCTGTGGCAAAACATTTCTTTTTAGCGGAGACATTGGTCCCCGCAATACAGTCATTCATAAGGCAAGATGTGATCCTCCGGGCGCAGATTATATAATCATGGAATCCACCTACGGGGACAGATTGCATGAAGAAGAAGATTTTTCTAAAAAAATGCTGGATGCGGTGAATATTATCATTCGAAGAAAAGGCGTTTTATTGATTCCAGCATTTGCCGTTGGCCGAACTCAATTGATATTGTATGTTATTTACTGTTTAATCAAGGGCGATAATATTCCTCATCTTCCTGTCTTTATTGACAGCCCAATGGCGACGAAAGCAACGCTGGCATATCTAAAATATCCGGAAGAAATTCACAAACATATCATTGATGAAAAATTTTTTGAGTTCATCAAATCACGGGAAATACATCTTATTGAAGATGTTGTATCTTCAAAAAGATTAAATTATTTTAACGGTCCCGCCATTATAATCAGCGCCAGCGGAATGTGCAGCGGGGGGCGAATCATGCACCATCTTTTTAACAGAATCTGGGACAGGCGAAATTTGATATTATTTGTCGGATATCAGGCACAGGGAACTCTCGGAAGAAAAATTGTGGATGGTTCAACAAGAGTTAAAATATTTAACCGGGAATTGCCGGTTCGAGCCAGCCTTCGGTCGATTGATTCTTTTTCAGCCCACGCAGACCAGGCCGGTCTTGTGGACTGGCTATCGGAGTCATGCAAAAAGAAAAAACCTCAAACAGTTTTTATCATTCATGGAGAAGAAGATTCCAGAATTGCCTTCAAGGAGTACATAAAATTTATAGATCCTCAAGAAATTGTTTTGCCCAAATCAGAGGAAATTTTTTATTTATAATTTTTTTAAGACCAATACGACAAGATGGGCGCGCTGGGGCGATGTAATCTCGTTATAATCATAGTTTTTTTTTAGAACTTTAAAACCTGCTTTTCTGGACAAACGTTCCACCAGTTTTTCGTCAAAAATCTTCTGGAGGTGTATTTCCCTTATTATTTTTTTTTTCCAGAAAAAAAACCGTCCCAAAATGTGGGTGGGGTATTGGGTGATATCAATTGTGCTTAAAACCTGCTTGTTTTCTCCGTCATAAACATTGTACCACTTCATAAAGCTGTTTCCGTGACGCTCGCTAAAGATCCGTTTGTCAAAATACTTAATAACATTATATTCTGTGCTGAAATCAAAAATGTAAATTCCTCCCGGTTTTAACGTGAAACAAACGTCCTTCAGATGATCCAGGAGCATTTTCTCATCGCTTAAATAGTTCACGCAATCATGCGTGCTGTAAGCTGCCGCAATACTTTCATGCCGTAGAGGTAGAGCTGTCATATTTGCCTGAATGCAGGTTAATCCGCGTTCATTGGCTGCATGGGCTAACATATCTCTTGAAATGTCGACAGCAAGCATGCGATAATGAGATGAGAGTTTAGAGGCAACGAGTCCCGTACCTGAACCGATATCCATTACCCATGATTGGCTGTTCAGTTTTGCAGAGTCCAAAACCTGATAAATAAAATGAGCCCAATGATGATATGGAATATCGTACATTGTTTTGTCATATACTTCCGCAAAAGCAGAATAGGGCAGTTTTTGAATTTTTTGTATAAACATTGAAATCCGGTAACAATTTATGTATTTGACAGGGCAGAAAATGTTTTTTTCATAAATATATGCCCGAATCTGTTTTTATAAAAAATAAAAAATCCCGTAATATAATAATCAGATCATCTCTGGATCTTCAGGAAAACTATTTTGGCAACGGAATTCAAATTCCTTATGTGTTAATTAACGGCAAAGATAAAGGTCCAAATGGCGTAATTCTTTCAGGTATTCACGGCGATGAGTTAAATGGAATTCCCATTATACACAAACTGATAGATGCGTTGAATCCTGAACATATGTCAGGAAGTTTGCTGCTGCTTCCCATTGCCAACATTCCCGGGTTTATTTTGCATTCACGCTATCTTCCGGATAGACGGGATTTAAACAGATTGTTCCCGGGGCAGGAAAGCGGTTCAGAGGGCAGCAGGATTGCATTTTCCATATGGAAAAATTTTATTGAGGATGCAGATTTTGGTCTGGATTTGCACTCGGCCAGTTATAACCGGTGGAACTATCCGCATATTCGTGGAAACATGAAAATTGAAAAAATTAGAAAAATGTCCTCTGCTTTTGGCGCATCAATAACTATTCATTCTAAAGGCGTAAAGGGCTCTCTACGTCGGGAAGCGGCGATGAGAGGTATTCCGTTTATACTGTTTGAAGCCGGACAAATCAATCGATTTGAGCCAGGAATTACGGATATTGGCGTGAACGGAATTATCGGGGTATTAAGTTGTCTTGAAATGATTGAAAAAAGCAGCGGACTGAACCGCCCGGAGCCATCGTCTTCGTATTTCAGCAAATCTCAATGGATTCGAGCCGGCGGTGGAGGTCTGTTTGTTCCTTCGATTTTTCCCGGAGATATTGTAAAAAAAGGAGAAGTTCTGGGAGATATTCATTCGATTCAGGGAGAAATTCGCGATCAGGTGAAAAGCGATATTGACGGCAGAATCATTGGCTTTAATCTTCATCCCCAGGTTGTTCCGGGTAGAGCTTTATATAATATTGCATATACTAACAAATCTTTTGTGGAACCTTGAAAAAAAGAATGTATATGGATGAAAGAGGCTACAAAGGCGCTTCACAACGCTATATATTAATTTTCGCAGCAGTTATTTTTTTTCATTTTTTCGAGAGCTGCACTACGATGAATTATTATGAAATTCGCTCCATGTTTCTTCCGTCGGCCAACTATACTGGTTCCATTTGCAGGGTTTCAGATTCTACATGGACACGAATTTTGTCTCCCCAAATTATTGCCAGTCATCCTGAAACAGAACGGAGAGTATCCAGAATTCTGGCAGCGTCAACAGATGTATATGGTCTGTCCATTTATGATCCGGTTTCCGGTTATAGATTGGAATGGAATTCGGATTTGCAATTTCATGCGGCCAGTACTTATAAAACTGCCATTTTCATTGCGATAATGAAAATGGATCAGGACAAAAAAACTTCTGTAAACGACCCCATTGATGTTGAAAATAATTTTCAAAGTATTATGGATAATTCCATTTTTTCCGTCGTCGATGATCCTTCTGAACCGGATGTCTTGTTTTCGAACATTGGAAATTCCGTAAGAATCCAGGAGCTTCTCTCCCTGATGATGGAAAAAAGCAGCAATCTGGCAACAAATCTGCTCATTAAAAACTACGGGAGTAAAAACATAAACAAGGTATTGCGAAGCATTGGCTCTGATATCGAGGTCAAGAGAGGAGTTTCTGACGATAAAGCATATGCAGATTGCATAAACAATACAGTCAGCGCGCAGCAGCTTGAAAACCTGTATCAACTTGTTTTTGATGCAAAAGTTTTTGATTCTTTACATCAAAAGCAGATACTGGAAATTCTGAAAAAAAATACAGAAACAAAAATATTGTCGGCCAACCTCCCCAGAGAAGCGCTAATTGCCCACAAGCACGGCAATACAAGCAAGGTATTTCATGATGCAGGGATTATTTTTCCGGAGCCTTCAGGTACCACCGAGCCATACTTTATTGCAATTCTTACGTCCGGATACAGGTCAGAAAAAAAAACCTCCCGAATGATGGCGCGTATTTCAAAAATCATTTACGATGAAGTTGTAAAAGAACGGTTGCGACAAGAGGAAAAAAAGGAGAAGGCAAATCAGCTTTTTATGGAGAAAGGAAATGAGGAATGATTGACGTTCGGCGCAAGTCGTTCTTCATTGTCAAATTCATTACTTGTCGTCGCCAAATTTCTGACGTAAAAAATTTCCGGTAGATTTCTGATCGTGAATTACAGATTCCATGTGACCAAACTTCATCTTGAGCTTTTTTTCATATTCGTCGATGCTGGCTTGTTTTATTTCCTTGTTTTTTTCCAAATCTTTGACACGATCTTCATTAGAAACAATTTGAGATTGTATAATTCCTTTTTTTTGAGCCGAAGTATAGGCCTTTAAATATTCTACCATGAGGAAGGCAAGACCATCATCAAAACTGCGATCGCCATTTTTATCCTGTCCAAAAAATTCTTTTACTGCCTCCGGGTATTTACTAACCATTTTAGCAAACAAATCATCATCTTCAAACTGCAGGTGCATTTCCGATATTTGCTGCCAGTTGGTGTTTGGCTTACCGGTTCCTATTCCAAGCATCTGCAGGATTTTTATTTTTGGATCCAGAGTAGCGGGGTATGCGTTCGATATTTTTGTTTGAAGACCTGTTATCATGCTTCGAACAAGAGAACTTGTAATGAGCGGTTTCCTGGCAGCCTCATCTTTTGTGAGGGCAACCGTTTCTCCTTCCGAATTATTTTTCACCCCGGAGGATACAGTTCTTGTAAAATCAAGCAAGTCATTATATTTTTTGATAAAGTCAGTAACCATTTCGCGACTTTTTTTAATGTTTGGATTTATGGTGATGTCAACCGGATCGGACGTTGGCTTTTTCAGGGAAAGCGTAGCTCCGTCAATGACATCGGTGAGATCAGAGTTTTTATCTCGCTCTATATCAACGCCGTCAATATTTAATTTTGCATCCTGGGCCGGACGTATGAGATGCGGGAAAATGGCTTTTTGTCTGGCGGTTTCCACGTCATCCTTTTTTGTCTGGCTTTTTTCGGGGTCCTCTTTTTTTTCTTCCAGACCCGAATATATCAGTTGAAGATTTCTAAAAACAACTTCCTTGTTATGGGTATAAAAATCAATATATCGGGGAAGATTGCTTAAAGGAATATTCACCAGCGTTCCATTGTTTTTAAGAGACTGGGTACCGGTGGGCATGGATATTCCAAAATCGTAGGCTTCCTCCGCAGGATTTGCTTCTGGCGCCTTTTCTCTTTCACGTACAATATTGTAGCTGTTGATTATGATTCCCTTCACATTTACAGTATTTACCGGTCCTTCAGAAAGACTTTCGGGTGTTGTATCGGCTTCTTTGGGCGCCTGTTGCTTTAATTTTGCTTCCACTTCAAATGAGATGGCTTTTATTTGTTGTCCCGCTTTATCTTCTGCATCTAACTCCAGCCTGCGCGAAGCATCTCCCCCAAGCATCATGCTTTTCTGGCCTTCTCCAAACGAGGTAGGACCTTCCCTGACTACGGACAAATGATCCAGTAAAAACGGAACAGGCACATAGTCCTCTCGGGGCGCATTGTTGCCTTTTTTCCCAACAGCCGTTGTCTTTTTTTCGGCAACCGGATCCCTGATTAACTCGAGTTTCTTGAAAATCTGGCTTGAATCTGAAAGATTTAATTCTCCCTTTCTTCCTGGAGTTTTGCTCTCCAGAACAAGAATGGATTCTTCGGATGTTTTTTGAACTGTTTTTGCATTCAACAGATCCGGATAACTGGAATTTAAAAAATTTTTCAGAGATTCAACATCACCTCCAGGGAAACTGCTTTTTTTCCCGTTAATGGTAATATTGGATGCGTCCAATTTTTGGTCAGGAGAGATTCCTTTTGAGGCAATGCTTAATTTATCGGCCAGGTTTTTAACCGTTAGCGAATGTTTTCCAAAGTCGGCGATCTTATTGGCGACGCCTTCTATGAATCCTTCAGGAGAAGCCTCCACCATTTTTTTTTCAAAAGGAGAATCAAAATTATAAAGAGACTCAAGACTTTTTTGAAGCTCCAGAGCCATTTTGCGCAATTCTTTTAATGCTTCGGTTTGATATTTTATTTGATTGATGGGAAGATCGTAAATCTGTACCAGTTTTTTTTCTTCGACATCTTTGAGCTTCTTTACTGTTTCATCTGTTTTTAATCCAGAACTCAGCCCATCCATTGTAATTGGCATAAAACAGAAAACTCCTTAAAAGTATACAGTTTCATTTTCGGCAAAATATAGAATATTAAAAGTGAAAATCTTTTACTTTGCCAGCACAGCAAATTTTTTGGAAAGAGCCTGATCCAGCGTATTCCATCCAAGCAAGGCGCATTTGATTCTAACCGGGTATTTTTTTACGCCTTCCAGAGCTCCCAGATCCTCCAGATCTTCATTGTCAGAAAATGGATTGGGCTTGTTTTCCAGCATCATGGCTTTAAACTCATGGATGAGATTTTGAATTTCAGAGTAGCTTTTTCCCTTGATTGCTTCGGTAAGCATTGAAATGGAGGACTGGCTGATCGAGCAGCCCGAACCTTCAAAACGGATGTCCTTTACTTTATCGCCTTCGCCAAATGTCAGATAGATATCTATTTTGTCGCCGCATAGCGGATTTGAACCATGCTCCTCCGCGTCATGCGGATCCAGCTTTCCCTTGTTCCGCGGATGTTCAAAGTGATCTAATATTACTTCTCTATAAAGTTCGTCAAGACTCATATCATTTTAATATAATTAAAATATAAAGATATGTCCATCGTTATCTTTAAAAATAAGGTTTTTCACAACATCTGCTTAAAAAAATATGATGAGTCATGCTCAAAATTTCGGATACTCTTGCAAAAGCATTACATGATTATTCCGGGTTAACAGATATTTTGGGAGAACTAAACCAATTTCTAAATTTGATTAAAATTCCGGTAGCTGGAAATATATTTGCTCATTATGTAAAATTAAAAACAGTTGCCCGAATTTGCCATATGAAGGAGGATGAATTTATTGAATATCTTTCCAGGAAAATTGGCGAAAGAGCAGGTTGTATCAATCCTGCCGGAAAAAAGAATCAATTGAAACATGATTCTGACAGGGGAGATGAATTATTTAAGGATGTTCCTGAAACGAAGCTGGATATGTTATACCAGAAAATTTGTAATAAGGATAAAAATTTAACCGGAGAGCTGGATGTCTCCGAGCTGGCGCCGCCTGAACCGCTTTTCCAAATTATGGAGTATATGAACAAAAAACCCGCGCCCCTCATCCTTTTCGTGCGCCACAGGCAGAAACCCATGCATTTGCCTCCCCTTTTAAAAAATAAAGATTACCTGGTTTCGGTGTATGAAAAGGGCGATTACATTAAAATTTATATATACTCAAATTTATTGTTGGAGGAAATTTGAAAAAAAAAATATTTAATAATGATCCTTTAAGGATCATTATACTGTATTTTGCAACAGCATATTTTTTTGTTGTTGCAGCCCATATTTATATCATCTGGAATCCAGAATTAATTTTGGCTGGACCGGTTACAGGCGGACTAATCGCATGGATCCACATACACACAATGGGGGTCATTACACCATTATTTATGGCTATTGGCTATTACAATTTGCAGCGGAATTATAATTCAGGAATAAAAGTATATCATGTTTTATTGCAATATATCTTACTGTTTTTGTCTCTAACTGTTTTTTTGTTTCATATATACTTTAGGCAGGGCAGTATGGCGTTAAGCATTTCAGCGGGAATGCTTTTTTCTTCTGGCGCATATTATATTTTTATTTATGCAAGCGTTCTCCGTCGTCTGAAAAAAGAGAAGAGAAATTTTGAATTCTGGATAGATGTCGTATCCCTTTATTTTTTTTTCCAGGCTATCCTTTTTGGCTTTGTCCTCGCGCTAAATTTGAGTTATCATTTTCTGCGTACGAGTGAACTTCACTCGTTGAAACTGCATTCGCATTCGGGTATTGCCGGTTTCTGGTTTTTGCAGTTTATAAATATGATTTGCAGAAATTCCATGCTGGAAACCGTACTGCACAATGTCCGGTATTTAAAATATTCCGCCGCATGTATGTCTCTGGGCTTGTTTCTATGGACATCCGTTCATGACCATTTTCCTGTAGTTCTTTATTTCTTTTATTTTCTTGCCGGATTATCGCTATTGTTTCTTTTCTCGTATCTGAAAAAGTCAGATTCAAAAAAAATATTTTCTCTGGTTTTGTTAAGGCTGAATCTGGTGCTTATGCTACTTGCCTATGGTCTTGCCGGGATCATGATTTTTTCTGGTTCTGAAGGTTTTATTTATGGAAATCATGTTCCTTTTATTTATGCTTATATTATTTTTTACGGTATTTTTATAAGTGCTCCCATTCCCTTCTTGAAAAAATTATACGCAGAGCGTGAAAGGTATACCCCGGTTGAGTTTCAAAATATGGAGAGGGGATATTTTTTATATATAATATTTTCTGTTGCATTGGTTTTATCAATTTTATGGGAAAATATTGTTTATTTACAGGTTTTTGTGGCTATATTACTTTTGATTGTTGGTTTTATTTATTATAAAGTCATAAAAAAATGCAAAAATTTGATCGTCTAAACTTTGCGGGATAAACTTCCCATTTGGAACCATTCTTGCTGATTTATCGAGGCATATTACGGGCAGAAACTTTAAATCCAGCCATGCGAAGGGATTCTGCGTTTTTTGTATCCGAAGCGCCCAGGCTCTGAAGCCGCCGGAATCAGAAGTTTCGTCAGCTTTAATTTATTGACGAATCGTTTTGCTGAATTCTACTGGTCAAAAATCTTTTTTATAAAGGGAAGTTTATGGTGAATACACAAGGCAAACTCGATTCGGCTAAACCAGAAGTGAAAAAAGATAAAAGGAAATATAAACGGATTATATTCAATTGCCCAATTGAGCTGGTTTCAACAAAAAACAGGGAACAAATAAAAGGCGCTTCATATGATCTCAGCGATGGCGGTATCCGGATTGTTACAAACAGAGAACTCAATGATCCAGAATATCTTGTTGTTATTGGCAATAAAAAAATACCCGCTAAATTAATTTATGAAGAAAAAAGAAATTCAAGCATGCTCAATCAAACAGCATATTATCATGGGCTGGCTTTTCAGAAGCTCATTAATCCGGAGATAAGAAAATATTTTATGGAGTTAGCTGTTAAAAACGGGTTTTGAGGATATTACATTTTGATAATCATATTCCGGTTTATCTTGATAGTATAAAAAACCCAGAGCGCCTATCATGGCTCCATTGTCCGTACACAATTCCCTGCATGGGGTAATAAATTCAAATTTGTTTTTTTCAGCCAACAATGAAAGTCTTTTTTTCAGGTTTTGGTTGGCCATTACGCCTCCGGCTGCGCTTAATTTGCGTATCCCGGTGTTTTCAATTGCATTTTTGATATTTTTTTCGACAATTTCAAAGGCTCTTTCCTGAAAACACCAGCATATAAAATTCACATCGTATGACGGGTTGTTTTGCAGAAAGTAATACAGGGCAGTTTTTAGTCCGCTGTAGGAAAACTGGTATTTGTTTTTGGGTTGGTCTCGAAGCAAGACCGGCAAAGGGTTAGAAATTTTACCGTGAACGTTTTGTTGGGCAAAGCGATAAGCCTGTTTTTCAATTTCAGGGCCGCCGGGGTAGGGCAAATGCAGCATGGCGGCTGCCTTGTCAAAGGCTTCTCCGCATGCATCATCAAGGGTATCGCCTAACAGACTGAGATTGCCCAGACCGTCTACTCTGTAAATTGCCGAATTGCCGCCTGAAAGCAGCAGCCCCAGAAAAGGATATTCCAGTATCTTCCCCGTCAATTGGCTGGCATACAGGTGTGCCTCCAGATGGTGAATGGGGATCAGAGGTACATTCAGGACTTTTTTTAATGCAAGTGCAATATGGTATCCTATCAACAGAGAACCAATTAGCCCAGGCTGAACCGTAACCGCAATGTAGGAAACTTCCCGAAATTCCCGGTATTTCATTAAATCTTCAAGCATGGAAGGAAATTTTTCCAGATGAAGGCGACTTGCCATTTCCGGAACGACCCCGCCATATAGCATGTGCGTTTTGATTTGGCTGAACAGCGGGTTGGCAATGATTTGATTCCCGTTTTTTATCAAGGCGATTCCAGTTTCATCGCAGCTTGTTTCAATGCCTATTCCAAAAATATCTGTCGACATTTTGGCAAAAAAGCCTTTCCGATCGTCGGGTCAAGTGAAACTGGCGCAGACCTTTCGGTTATATGGGGTAACCCTTGAATCGACGGTCGAAAAACCACTTTATAGTTTCATTAAAATTTTTCGGATTTAACTTTTATGTATTCAATAATTCCTGGAATAATGGAAATAACGATGATGGCAAATATTACCAGCGTAAAATTGTTTTTTACATACTCCAGATTCCCGAAATAAAATCCTGCGCCGATGAAAAGAAACACCCATAAACTGCCTCCCAAAACGTTGTACATTATAAATTTTGGGTAATTCATTTTTCCTATTCCGGCAACAAAGGGGGCAAATGTTCTTACGATGGGAACAAAACGCGCGATGATGATGGTTTTGCCGCCATGCTTTTCGTAAAAGGCATGCGCTTTTATCATATATTCTTTTCTAAAAAAAAGAGTTTTTTCAAAATGAAAAATTTTTGGGCCAATAAACTTGCCTGCAGCATAGTTTACGCTGTCTCCGAGAATGGCTGCGGCGATGAGCAGCAGGCTTGTTGTCCATACATTTAAATCCCCTTTGGCACAAAAAGCGCCAATGGCGAATAATAAAGAATCCCCTGGCAAAAATGGCGTTATGATGAGTCCTGTTTCACAAAAAATGATCAGAAACAAAACATAGTACGAGCCATTCCCGAATTGTTCAATGAGAATACTAATGTATTTATCAATATGCAAAACTGTATCAAGTGCGTTTTTTATCCATTCCATGATCGGTGTTCCTTGTCTGTAATATGCTTTACCGGGAGATAGATTGTCCAGTCATTTGTATTTGAAGATGCGCATGAAATTTATGCCCAGGCTTATTCTGGATAGGTAATATTTTCCTGGCGGGCTTTTTCCCGGTTGAAAATTTCATTGTACTGGGGATTTGCAGAAAGATCTTCCTGGATTTTTTGTAACAGGTTGTTTTTCCGGGATATTTTATCTTCCGAAAAATTTCCCGTAATATTTCTTACCATGTTCTTTAAGGCTTCCATTTGATACCTGTTTTTGCCTCGCCTGTAAATTTTATATTTCCATTCCATATAGGTAAATATATGTTCGGAATCCTGGTTTATCAAGTCATCGCATATGCGATCTGCTTTTTCTGTTTGCCCCGACAGGTAATAAAG
>JAOUFE010000079.1 GCA_029858425.1 Spirochaetia bacterium
CTGTGTATATAAATAAAAAAATATTTTTACGGAAGTTTTCTGCTTAAAATTCTGCTTGCCCTACAATATATACTCACACCCTTATGGGCATATAATGGATGTGGAGCTGCTGCGCAGCAGACACGATGTCTTATGGGCATGCAGCCACATGGATGTGGAGCTGCTGCGCAGCAGACTCGCAGGCATTTAATGTATATTGTCGCGATCAATGAATTAAAAAAGAATTCATGATTTCATTAAAAATTGGCATTGTTTTTTGCACCATCGGTTTTGTCATCTTGCGAATTTCCGATTCTGTTTGAATGTATTTTCCGGATGTCATATCCTCGAGACTGTTTTCCATCATTGTAATCAAACCATCTGAAGTTAATTCTATGTGAAACTGCAAACCCAAAACACATTCGTTATAAATAAAGCCCTGATTTGTGCATCCTGCCGATTGCATTAAATGTATGGCTTTATGCGGAATATCGAAAGTTTCACCATGCCAGTGAAAAACAGAAAATGTGTCGGGAACATTTACCAGTTTACAGTGAGACCGACCTTCTGCGGTCAACTCTACGTCAAACCAGCCTATTTCTTTTTCGTAATTGGGTTTTACCTGGGCGCCCAGGACATTTGCTGCAATTTGAGCGCCAAGACAGATACCTATAAATTTTTTATTATGTGAAATGGCCTTTTCAATTAACTTTTTTTCTTCTACTAACCACGGATAGATGCTATCATCATTGGCGCTCATTGGCCCGCCCATGCTTACGAGAACATCAAAGGAATTGATGTCTGGAAATTCATATTCATAAGATTTAGCCGTTACAAAATTATGATGATGTTCCCATGCCCAGTTTTGTATATTTTCCGGTCCCTCAAAGGGAACATGCGTTAAACAATAAAAATTCATATGCGCCGTGTATTTTAAAATCTGTATTTGACAGGTCAAATTTCAAACTTCAGCCGCTTTGACATGTTTTATTTGCTGATTCGTAAATTTGAATTTTCTCGACGAGTTCACGCGATAATTCGGGCAATAAAGAATAATCTGTCCAAAGATTTTCCTCAACAACATCGTGAATTTTTCCGGCAACTTCAACGCATTGTCTTTTTAGTTTTGCAATTTCTCTTGAATTTTCCATTTCTATCCTTATTAAAACGTAAGACAGCAAAAACTTCATAACTTAAAAAATGATGCCTGCCCCTTACTTGTAATTGTCAATTTATATGCTCAAAGCATCCTTTCGGACAAACCATGGCACATGACTTACAGCCAATACACTCGCCGTCTTTTACTAATTGCATGAACATGATCTCATTATCTTCATCATCTTCTTCACTTGACAATTCCATGACTCCGGAAGGACAACCTTTATAGCATCTGCCGCAGGCAATACACTTTTTAGAATCCAGTGAAACAACAAATTTTGGACTCCATTGTGACCCATTTTTTTTATAACTTAATGTTGCTGTATTCATTTTATCTCATCAATTTAAATTGTTATCCTGAACCATTGACCCGTATTTTTCTGTTTTTATCTTTAATGTATTTAACAGTTTTATGGCAAGTTTTGTTCCGTAGTCTTTAAGTTTATCAATCGTGGAAAACTCAAAACCGCTAATTCCGCCGAAAGTTTTGTTTAAAATGATCAACTCACCGGTATACATTATCACTTGTACCGATCCGTCACATCCTGTTTCTGTCATTAAACTTATGATTTGACCGGTGATTTTTTCAAGCATTACACAGATCGCCTGCAGATATACCTTTATGTTTTGAGCAATTTGATCATTTTTTACTTCGCTTTTTTTTACATCTTTCGTGTTTTCGACAGTTTTAATATACTTCATTCCGATCAATTCATGATCTTGAAATTTTGCATAACTTCCGTAGATATCGATAGATCGTATCTGCCTTACGAGACTTTGATAAAACTGTTCATCAATGTTTATTTGTTCCAGTCTATTTTCCATTAAAATACTCCTTTTTAATCATACGATTTTGATAAAATTTTTATTCGTAGTGTCTGTCATTATTAAGCAAAATCCATGCCGCAGCAGTATGTATAAAAAGTTTGTTTAAAAACAAACGGCTCCTGCTTGAATGTTGTGATTTTCTGTTATCAGCATAAAGTACAATTTTCTAATTTCATCAACCGAAAGTACCTCATTTTTTGCGATGGTTTTTTGTTTAATTAAATTTGTAAGGTGTTCGATGTCTATGTTTGATGTTTCCAGCCCGAGAATTTTACAAAAATATGCAACAGAATGTTTTCCGGAATGTTTTCCAAGAACAAACTTTCGCCTGATTCCGAAACTTTCTGGCGATACAATTTCATAATTCTCAGGGTCTTTTAAAAGCCCATCGATGTGTATTCCCGACTCATGCGTGTAGTTGTTTTTCCCCAGAACTGGTTTCCATGGCCACAATTCTAGTTTAAGAGCAAGTAAAAGAGTATCTGCAAGAGATTTTAACGCGCCAATGTTTACTCCTGTGGGTATTTTTAAAATAAATTCTACACCGCTTACAAATTCTTCAAGCGCTGTTATTCCGCAGCCGTCGCCGATACCTAAAATAGATGTATCGATATATTCTGCGCCGGCCAGAAAAGCGCTTATCGCATTTGCATTGGCAAGCCCAAAGTTATTATGCCCGTGAAATTCAATTGGAATACCGACAATACTTTTTATTTCTTTAATGAGCAATGTTGTTTTTTCAGGATATAAAACGCCTAATGTATCTGAAATGCGAATTCGATCTGCGCCTGATTTCTCAAGCTGCATACATAATTTTTTTAAAAATGTAATGTCTGCCCTGCTTGCGTCTTCAAGGCCGCAAACCACTTCAGCGCCTCTTTCAACTGCAAATTCGACGACAGATGAAAAATGATCTAATACATAATTCCTGTTTTTTCTCAACTTTTTGGTGATCATCTGATCAGAAACGGGCATCGAAATAATTAAATTTTTTACTCCGCATAAAAATGAAAATACTATGTCTTCTTTTTTTGCGCGGTTCCATGAATATATACTTGCGTCAATTCCTGACTTTGCCAGTACTTTTATTGTATCGCGCTCTTCTTCACAAACAGCAGGACAACCTGCTTCAATATGTTTAATTCCAGAATCAGCAAGCAAATAAGCTATTGTCATTTTTTCCCTGCTGCTAAACATCACACCGGGACTTTGCTCTCCGTCACGTAATGTATTGTCTACGAGATGAATCATTGTTTTCCTCCGCATACCAGACAACTTTTGTCGCGCTTTAGTTTAAACCTGCGACTGCTTAGATCCGTAAAATCAACATTGACTAAAACACCAAAGATATCATCATAGTAACCCGATAAATATTTAATAACCTGTATGGCGGTCATCGAGCCGATTGTTGAAGAAACCGCTCCGAAAACAGAAAAACCAAATGGATCCCATGATGGAGGATCTTCCGAATAAAGGCATTGCAGACATGCAGTTTTACCGGGGTTTACCGAAAAAACATATCCTTCCAATGCATTCATTGCCGCATTACTAAATGGAATGTCTGCATTTACACAGACTTCATTGATAATTCGTCTTTCTTTAAAATTGTGACGTGCATCAATTACAAAATCGATTTTTTTTTGCTGAACCAGGCTGGATAAATTATTTTCATCTATCCAAAAATCGTAAGCCTCAACTTCTACAGAAGGGTTAAAATTTAATATCGTTTCTTTTGCTTTTTCAATTCTGGATTTACCTATCCAGTCATGAGTCATCAATGTCTGGCGATTTAAATCCGGCTCATCAAGATTTCCGGCATGAACCAGAATTAATTTCCCGATTCCTGCAGAAACAAGACTCCAGACAACGGCGCCGCCTAGACCGCCAATTCCGGCGACAAGTACGGTAGAACGTTCAAGTCTGGCTTGTTTTTCATCGCCAAAACCAGGATGTGAAATCTGTCTATTATATTTTTCCATTTTTACATTGATACCATTATTTTACAAATGACAAAATTTTCTCATTTGAATTTCTCTGAATTTCCAGATTTTCGTTTGAATGACAAAATGATTTTTCTTCGTCTAAAAGACCTGCGGCATCCGATCGACACTGCTGACAATGATCCATTAACGAAATTTGAGTAGCGTATGCCTTAACCGCCTGTTGCATTCGCATAGTCTCATAAGGAAGCGGAGCCCTTAAATGAGCAAATGGCGTTTTTTCAACCGGAATGAATGGCATAACGTTAAATAATTTTACACCCATTCCATCAACCATACGAACCACAGCAGACATCTCACGATTGTTAATTTCAGGCATATATATAAAATTAATTTTTACAAGAATACCGCGCTCAGTTAAATAATGAATACCCGCCTTCTGATTTTCAAGTAAAATTGAAGCCCCTTCCTCACCTCGATATATTACACCTTTGTAATTCACACGTCGATATATCAACGATGCTATTTCTGTTGAATTTGCATTTACAGTAACTGTTACATGAGAAATATTAAATTTTGTAATTATATCCGCATAGTCAGGCAGATTTAATCCATTAGTTGAAATACACAGATGCATCTCTGGATATTTACTTTTAATTTTTTCTATGGTTTCAAAACTTTTTTCAGAATTGGCAAGAGCATCTCCCGGGCCTGCAATTCCAATAGTGTTTATATAAGGCATGATTTTTTTCATTTTCGCCAGATGATCCATGGCTTCATCAGGAGACATTACCTTTGCCGTAACGCCTGGGCGCGATTCATTTATACAATCAAACTTTCGGTTACAATAGTTACATGCAATGTTGCATTTCGGTGCCACAGGAAGATGAATACGTCCATAGACCTTACTTGCGTCTTTATCAAAACAGGGGTGTGTTGTATTCATTTCTTCTCCATAAAAAATCATTAAATCAGCATTATATGTTCCAGTAAATTTTCACGGCATGCTTCAAGACCGGTTAAAATATCACACTCCAGCATATAGGGATTTATTCCATAATCCTTTAATGACTCAGCAACATGATATCCGATACTGCTGCATAAAAGTATTTCGCAGTCGTTTAATAATTTGGCAAATTGTTCCATCACACCGTTATTTTTTCCATGATTCGAGTCTTTGGTACAAAATCTCTCTGTTTCACGTATATCTAACAGGTTGATTTTATCACCAGAAATTTCATAAATATAAAAACAATCAGCATGTCCAAAATGCGTATCGATATTTTTTCCATCGCTTGACGTAATAGCTACTTTCATTTATTCTCCAAAGTCTTTTAAAAACTAAACACATGCATACTTGCTAAAACAGTGCTGCCTTACTGAATATATGCAAAATTCATGCCATGCAATAAAGCGCTTAAAAAATATCATTACTAAATTATTTTTTAGGGCCGCTCATTTGAATTTTTCTAATCCAGATTGGCGGATTTTTTAAAACTTCCTGCAATCTGTGAATTTCAATTGCTATCGCAACAGGTTCAGCCATTTTAATCGGGTGAATCCGGTTTCGTATCACACGTGCAGCAGAAACTGCGCCAATATTGTTGCAATACATAATCGAACAATCTTTGATCGCTTCAATGCGCAAATTAATTTTATCAAGTTCTTCTGGTTCAAAATCAGGATCGCTTTCTTCTACTCGTCGAGATTCTACAAGCGAAAAGTCTTCTTCGTGAATGTCAAAAACGGCAAATTCTTTTGCCCAACCAAAGTGATCATTTATATTTATCCCGTCTTTTGTTGCAAATGCTACTCGCACAATTTTCTCCTTTTTTTGGCCAGCCTATAGTTATTAATCCAGTTATGATTAAACCGACTTTATACTGTTGGCTAACTCTCGTATTAAATAAATACTTCCTTTGTATCCGATATTGATATTGTAATTCATGCCGTATCTATCCGTTATGGGAAACCCTGATCGTATTAAAGGTATATTATATTTTGTTGCGAGCTCTTTCCCGTGTGTATTGGATATAATTGCGTCTACAATAAAACCTGATGCTAGTTTTTTTTCAATATCATACAGGGTTCCGGCTTGAATGGAGTGATCCATTTTCATTTGCGTATCGATCCGCGGAGAAATTGATATTTCAGAGCAAATGCCAATTTCGTTAAACAGACTTTTTAATGCTGCAATATGATCTACTTCAAGAGCCATTGCAATGTTTTTTTCATTTAATAGAAGATGTGTATCAATCATGATGTCTTTTAAGCGGGCCCTTAACCTTTTAATACGTGCTGGAACTTCAGATTTTTCGGTTAACAGCATAAGTTGTTTTATCAGTTCATCAGAACCAGAAAGCCCTGTAATAGAATCGAAATGAATGTGTTTCACATTATGCTGATCCTGCAGAAAGTCGCCGGCAGGTTTCATGCTTGCGCCTACGGTAAAAGTCGCCGTTGATCTGCCTGAAAGTTTTAATTGTTCAATGCTGGTTCCCTGAACAGACATTCCTGAAAATTTTTCTTTCGAACCATCTGGCCCTGATGATAAATCGGGTATAACGATCGTTTGAAGTTCAAAGCTTTCAGCTATTTCAATAAATTCATCAATGTCCCCGGCCGTCATATACGGTGCTGGAATAAAATTAATCTGGTTAGCAGTTTTTTCACCGCCTTCGGCAAGATTAAAAATACTCTGGTATACAAGACTTGCAAAACCTTCAGAGAAACCTCCTTGAAAATCAGGCGTAGAAACCACTATAAATTGAATATTTGAATACTTTGTTTTAAGGTTGTATAAAAGTGAACTATACTCTTCACCCCGGACTTCAGGTATTGACGAACTTAAAATAAATACAATTTCAGGTTTACTTTTTTCACAAAACTTTTGTATGGAATTTTGAAGTTCTTTTGTTCCCCCAAAAATTAATGCCGTTTCTTTGATATCGCTTCCAGCAGTGGAAATCGGTTCCATAAAATGTTGGGTTAAAATAACCTTACTTAGAAAATTACAACCTGGGGCAGAATGATAAAACGGTACGGCTTTGCAAAAACCTTGTGCGGCATAACCGGCTCCAAGTCCGGGTGCGACCTTGATTGGGTTTACGCGTACTGCCTCAATTCTGCTTTCTTTTAATGTTTCATATAAAACACTCATGTCGCCGCCTTAAATATATTTTCTAAATCATTTTCCCAGGGAGCTGAACTTTTTACAGTCTCCCAAACCGGGCTTTTTAACGTTAAACAAAGATCTTTCGCCAGATTTATCGAACCTGCGTATCCTCCATAAGAAGTATGTCGTTCCTGGTTAATATCCAGATAGGGTATTTTTTCTTTATAGGCAAGATATTGATTACGACTTCCCGCAATTAAAAAATCAGCGTTGGTATTTTTTATCGTTTCGAGCAGTGATTTCGGAGAAGTATCTTCAAGCATTCTATCTTTACCGATCAACTGCTCAATTTTATCTTTATCGCCTTCGCTGGATTTTTTTGTACCTGCAGCGGTTACCTCAATTCCAAGATCAGTAAGCGCCGTGATCATGCTCCAGCTTTTTACTCCTCCTGAATACACCACGGCTTTTCTACCGTTTAGAATTTTTTTATAAGGAATTAAACTTGCCCATGCCTCGTTTTCCATTCGATTGATCATTTCCATTTTTTCAAAATAAAATTGATCTGTTATTATTTTTCTATTATGAAAATATATAAGCGTTTCTTTAAGAGCATGGGTTGTATTGTTGATTCCAAAATAAGACACTTCGATATAATCAATGCCATATTTTTCTTTCATCCCCGATGCAATATTTATTAAAGCGCGGGAACAAACCATTAGATTTAAACCTGCATGGTGCGCTTTTGCAACTTCGGAATAATCGGCGTCTCCTGTAATTTTTGCCATTACAGGTATACCGATTTTTTTATAAAGTGGTAAAATGTTCCAGATATCACCGGCAATATTGTATTCACCAATTATATTTACAGATAATTCTGAGTCGATTTCCAGTGACCTGTTAATTTCCCCTGTTCCAATAACGTATTTCAAAAGAGTTTCCCCTGCAATGCGATTACCAAGATTTTTATGCCCCATAAAACCAGGAGCAATAACAGGAATTACCGGAACTTGAATATCTTCAGCAGCAGTTTGACAAATTTTTTCAGTATCTTCGCCGGTCATTGCCGGAATGCAGGTCTGGTATACAAAAATTGCCGAAGGGTTAAATTTTTCATGAACTTCAATAATGGCATTTCGAAGTTTTTCTTCCGCGCCGAATACAATATCATTTTCGCTTAGATCTGTCGTAAAACAATACTTGTATAATCGTGAGCCTGACGAATACGCCCCGCGCGATTCGTAGTTATGCGCTCCGCATGTTATTCCGCCATGTACCAGATGCGCCGTATCTCGAATTGGATTTAATACAATATAGGCTCCGTCAAAAGCGCAGCTTTCTCCCCCTGAAGGTTTATGCACACATTTTTTATGCCCCGATGTATTGTGGGCACAACCTGGTTGATCAAATGCAATTTGTTCCAACTTATTCATATTCCTCCTTGAAACGTCGCTTCAAAACATCCCGCACCCTGAATGATTGATCTAAGATCAATTTTATCCAAGGGAGCGGGACATTCGGCAACCGAATTCTGTACTATCTTAATAGTTCAAAGTGTGCGTCGTCGCTGTTTCGATCCAATTCATCAAGAAATGTATTCACGATCCACGTGATCATGTTTATGGCTCCCTGATAGCCGACAACGGCATATCTGTGGAGATTTACACGGTCAACAATCGGGTAACCAATTCGAACAAGGGGAATGTTTGCATCTCGCGCGGCCCATTTACCATGAGAATCGCCGATCATCATATCCACAGGATCTGTCATTAACAGACTTCTCATATGCCATAAATCAAAACCTGCATATACCTTTGCACCCTGACCATGGGGACTTGAAGCTAAAAGTAATTCCATCTCTCGTTGAAAGGTTTTATTACCTGTGGCCGTTAAAACATGGATGGGTTCGCCTCCGATTTCTAGAAGAAACGAGACAATACCATATACTTCATCCGGATCACCAAAAACAGCAAAACGTTTGCCGTGAATGTATTGATGAGCATCTGTCGCTGCATCAACTGCCCGTCCGCGATATTTTTCCAATTCCTTACTGACGGGAATTCCTGAAAGATCAGAAATTTTCTCTACAAAATCATCTGTTAATTTAATACCCATCGGCGGATATAAATTAAATGCGGGATGATCTTCCCATTTTTCCTGGATATACTTGATGGTATTCATGGTTGAATTTTTTTGCAAGGCAATTGTACCTTTATTTTTTGAAGCATTAATCGCATCCTGCAAAGGAGTTCCACCGGTATACATGGAATATTCACCTGTCAAAGGCGCGTCGAGAACATCTGAATTATCTGCTAATATTAAATTCTTGATGCCCATCAAACCCAACATATGTTTGATCTCCCGAATGTTGGCCACATGCGGATCAAAACCAGGAATGATATTGATCAACGATGTTTTTTCTACACCTTTAACCGAGGTAGATTTTTTTTGGCGTTGATTTAACTCTTCAAGAATTGATTTTAACATACTGTCATATCCCGTGATATGTGAACCAACAAAACTTGGCGTATGCGCAAATGGAACTGGAAAATCTTCAGGAATTGAACCTTTTTCTCTAGCCTGACCAATGAAGGCATTTAAATCATCGCCAATTACTTCAGCCATACATGATGTTGACATCGCAATTAAAGATGGTTTGTACAATGTATAGGCATTGCGCAAACCATCAATAACGTTATTTAGCCCGCCAAACACCGCGGCATCTTCTGTCATAGAATCTGAGACCGTAGAAAATGGTTCTCTATAGTGTCGCGAAAGATTACTTCTAAAATACGCAGTGCAACCTTGAGAACCATGTACATAGGGAAGAGTTTTCTCAAAACCAGAGGCCGCAAATATTGCGCCTAATGGCTGACATGCCTTCGGAGGATTAATAACCACCGCCTCGCGTTTGAAATTCAACTCTTTGTACTCTTCTGTGTTGATCCACTCTTTTACTTCTTCTACTGTTTTTACGCTCATGATATGCCTCCTGCGATATACAATATTATCCGGTTTTGATGAACTAATAAATTCATGTTGACCCCTTTCTCCACTTTGGAGTAACCAATTGCCATGTTGGACTGTTTAATGCCATATCCATATCTCTGGAGAATATTTCAAATCCGCCCCAGCCATGATATGGTCCGGAATAATCCCAGGAATGCATTTGTCTAAACGGTTTACCCATTTTTTGAAAAACATACTTTTCTTTTATACCTGAAGCCACCAGATCCGGATTTATTTTTTTTACAAATTCCTCAAATTCATATGCGGTCACATCATCATAAATGACAACTCCGTCTTTGATATAATCTTTGGTTCTTTCGTAATCGTCTTTGTGTCCAAATTCATAACCGGTTCCGACAACTTCCATTCCAAGATCTTCAAAAGCACCGATTGTATGTCGAGGCCGAAGACCGCCGACATAAAGCATTACCTTTTTTCCGCCGACACGCGGTTTAAACTTTTCAATGGTTTTATTCATTGCAATCATGTTTTTTTCAATGGCTTTTTCTACATTGGATTTAATGCTTTCGTCGAACAATTCGCCTAGTTTGCGAAGACTTTCTGCAACCTTGGTAGGTCCAAATAAATTGATCTCTACCCAGGGAATCCCGTAAGTTTCTTCCATATGTCTGCAAATATAGTTCATGCTTCGGTAGCAATGAATTACATTGAGTTTTACATCGGGAGCTGTTTGAAGCATTTCCAGAGTAGCGTCGCCGCTCCAAATGGATCGAACTTTTAATCCGACTTCTTCAAGAAGTTTTTTAGCTTCCCATGCATCGCCGCCAATGTTATAATCGCCAATCAAGGCAATGTCGTACTTTGATTTATTGTCCAGTTTTTTTGTTCCGATAATGTGATCGCGAATCGAGTCGTTGGCAATGTGATGCCCCAATGACTGACTGACGCCACGAAAACCCTCGCAACGAACCGGCACAACCGGTTTACCGATGTCCTTCGAAGTTTGTTTGGCAACGGCTTCGATATCGTCTCCGATCAAACCAACCGGACATTCGCTTTGAATCGATAATCCGTTATTCAGCGGAAACAATTCGTTAATTTCATGAATAATTTTTTCCAGCTTTTTATCGCCTCCAAAAACGATATCCCTTTCCTGAAAATCCGAAGTAAAGTGAAATGGTACAAAATTATTAACGCCGGGAATTCCATCGGCCAGATTTCTTCTGGTGCTCCAGCTGTAGTGACCGCAGCCAACTGGACCGTGTGAAATATGAACGACATCTTTTATTGGACCCCATACCACGCCTTTTGATCCGGCATAGGCACATCCTCTTGCTGTCATAACGCCGGGAGCCGATTTAACGTTCGACTTTACACCGCACGTAGAACAGTCATCCTGATGAACGGCAAGGTGTTTTTCTCTTTTTGCCTTTGTTTTTTCAGGATAGGCTTTTAAAACATCTTCAATTATTTTTTTTCCATCTTCAATTGCTATCATTTATTTCTCCTTTTTTAAAAAGTAACCGCAGAGACACAAGAACACAAAGATCAAACCACGGAATTCTATAATAACTTCTTACGTTTGAATTGTCGTGTTACTTTGAGCCTCCGTGGTAGGTCTTTTTAAGTATTACATGCGACGCTCTCGGCTGTTTCAAGAGGTATAGTTTCCGCAACTTCTTCGGCGGATAAAAATCCATATTTAACGAGAAGTTCTTCCAGCTCTTCCATTTCAAGCGGAGTAGGAATCACAAGATTTTTATTTTCGTAAATCTTTCTGGCAAGATCGCGGTATTCCTGAGCCTGGGGCACTTCTGGAGAGTACTCAATAACAGTTTGTCTTCGAAGCTCTGCTCTTTGAACAACGTTATCGCGAGGTATAAAGTGAATCATCTGAGTACCCAGTCTCTCCGCCAACGCCTCGATTAATTCATACTCTTTATCTACCTGCCGCGAATTGCAGATTAAACCGGCAAGACGCACTTTACCATTTGTAGCATACTTTAAAATCCCTTTGGCAATGTTATTGGCAGCATACATGGCCATCATTTCGCCGGATGTTACAATGTAGATTTCCTGCGCTTTTCCTTCGCGAATCGGCATGGCAAACCCGCCGCAGACCACATCGCCAAGGACATCATAAAAAACCATGTCAAGCCCTGTATCATAGGCGCCCGCTTCTTCAAGAAAATTAATCGCAGTAATTACACCTCGACCTGCACAACCAACGCCGGGTTCAGGACCACCGCTTTCAGCACACTTGATATCTCGGTAACCGGTAAGTAAAACATCTTCAAGAACAAGATCTTCTACTGATCCTTTATCGCGGGCAAGCTCCATAACCGTTGACTGACACTTTGAATGTAAAATCAATCTTGTCGAGTCCGCCTTTGGATCGCAGCCCACGATCATGACTTTTTTACCCATTTCGGCTATTGCCGCTACCGTATTTTGTGTGGTGGTTGATTTTCCAATTCCACCTTTTCCATAAATCGCTATTTGTCTCATATTATCCTCCCTGGATACATTGTTAGTTCTAAACAATATAGTGCAAAATACGTGCCAGCAATAAGTCAAAATAATTTACCGTTTAAAAAAGGGGGCCGATGAATATTTGATCATTTTATCATCGCATCAAAGATGCAATGATAAAAAACAAGCAACCCCCTGGCTACAACCGGCGCTTTAAGAAAAGAAATATTTAAACATAAGCCGTTTTCCGCCACCCCCAAAGTGGGTGTGAGTATATATTGTAGGGCAAGCAGGATTTTAAGCAGAAATGCTTCAGCGGGCGCACAACCGATTAAACGACCCGGTAAAAAAAAATGCCCCGATTGCGGCAACAAATTAAGGTTTCGGGAATACCGGAAACAGAAAATCCTTACAACCTGTGGAGAGGTCGAAATTAAGCGCCCACACTATGTTTGCAAAACGTGTGGCAAGTATGGATATTTTGAGACTTCCAGCAAAAAGTCAGAAACTGGAAATGGGCGCCTATCTCCAAGACTCACCGAAGCG
>JAOUFE010000080.1 GCA_029858425.1 Spirochaetia bacterium
CCGTTGGCCAATAACCTTAGACTGGCTGGAATTAACTGCTTCTTCTGTAGCCGCAATGCCGGGATATAAGCTATCGCCAAGACCTGTCATTCCCAAGCCTGCCCCCAATAAAAAGAACCCTGTTTGCGATCCAGCCAGGGTTACGATGCTGCCAGCAATTGAGACCGGTATTCCCACTACTGTCATGGGAATAGCGAGCGCCAGAAGCCAGAGATTCCCGTTTTTCTTCTCCAGCGCATAGGCTGTTGTGGTACCGTCTGCGGTAAAACTTAGTCCCGAATTGTCTTTGTTCGTCCCGAATGGTATTTGTCGGGGCGAGTTGGTATAAATAATTAGAGTATCCTGTTCGGGCAAATGCAAAATACCCGGGTAAACCCTGAGATCTATGCGATCTTCCGGATTTTTTAGACGCAAGAAAATAGTGGTTACCAGTTTCTTGTCGATTTTATTGAGATTTTTTGTGGTAAAATATTCCTGGTTATCGCGCTTTTCATAAAGTTGGTCGTGATTGGCAGCGATAAAATCTTCCGGGAAAAAAGTAACTTTCTTACCGCATAACCATGCTACCGCTGTTGATAAATTTGCAACAAAGGCGTAATGGCAACCGGCGCCTAAATTCTCGCCCGTAACCGGAATTGCCATGGATGAGGGGTTTTTCATGTAAAAAGTCAACAACTCCATGTTTTCGCTGACTCTGGCAACGGTTAGCGCTATTTTTTCTTCTTTTTTTATTTTAACGGGGGTTGTATTTTCATCGGTCGTTTTTGCTTCTGCCACAGAAGTTTTTGCGCTAAATACATCGACAATTTTCTCGGTCACCGATTTGGCCATAAAATCAATCGCCCCAAACAACGAGCTATCGAGGGGATGCTGCTCCGGTTCAAAGTCCGAAATGGCATTGGTTACGGTAAAATAAATTTTTGTGGCAATGAAAACCCCGGAGTTATTGTTTACCGATTCGTATTGGCCAAAAATCAGGATATCGGCTCCGGTTTTTTTAGCGATTTCGGCAAGTTCGCTGGTTTGCAGGGGCATGGTTTCAAGAGATGTCGCGCCAGAAGCGTCTTTGTTATTGGTATTGGTTTTCGGGGGATTGTTTTTTCTTGTTTCTACGACTTTTTGGAAACCCGCTTCCAGTTGCGGGGATTCCACGGGTTTATATTGAAATTTTGCCTGCATGCTTTTGGCCAGAGCATCCGAAATACTGCCCCCAAGGTAGGCAATGTCCGGATTCCCTTTGGTGTTGATAAACTGCAAAAAACCAACGCGGGCAAGTTGCTGCGGCGCGCCCTGAGTCCAGGCCGGAGAAACTGGATAAAGGAAAAAAAACGCTAAAAGAAAAAAACCTGTTTGGAGCACGCGTTTATTCGTAAAAAAATCGTTTTGGCGCATACGCCCTAAAGAAACAGGCAATGACCGGTATAAATCTTTCCATTTTTGCTTCATAATTGACACAATATAGAAAACATATAAATTTACAACAATTTTTTTCGAAATTCCGTCATCCAAAATGATTTAAATCCGTACTGGATCGAGTAATGCGGCAAATATTGGTTTACACTATGAAAATACATATATTTTGTATTTTTTGCAGCGTCCCAAACGGTCGCTGAAACAGTTATAAATTCAGGAGTAATAATCAATGGATGCCCACAGCTCATCTTTAAAAGCCATACTGTATGCTTTTCTGGCAAACTTTGCCATTGCTATTGCCAAAGGTACTGCCGCCTTTTTAACCGGATCTGGCAGCATGATGGCCGAAACCATCCACTCGGTGGCCGACTGCGGAAACCAGGCGCTTTTATATTACGGGATCAAGCGCGCACAACGTCCAGCAACAAAAGAATATCCGCTGGGATTTGGAAAAGCCGTGTATTTCTGGAGTTTTATTGTGGCGCTGATGCTGTTTAGCCTCGGCGGGCTTTTTTCTGCCTGCGAAGGGATTCATAAAATACTTCAACCTGAACCAATCTCCAAACCTCAGCTTGCTCTGGGAATTCTGGGATTCTCTATTGTCCTGGAAGGGTTCAGCCTGCTGGGGGCTATAAAGGAAACCCGAAAAATTATGGAGGGTAAAAAAGTCGCGCAATGGATTAAATCTACCCGCAATGCCGAACTTCTGGTAGTGCTTGGAGAAGATTTTGCCGCAATTACCGGACTGGTGTTTGCCTTTATTTTTATTTTACTTTCGTGGATAACCGGAAATCCGGTTTATGATTCTATTGGCTCTGTGATTATTGGCGTTATTTTATTGTTGATTTCTTTTTTTCTGATGAATCGAATCCAGGCTCTGTTAATTGGCCGCAGCGCCGAACCCGAAATTGCCCATTTTATTGCTGCGCAAATCAGCAAGGATAAAAATATTGAAGAAATATACAATATCATCACCATGCACATGGGGGCGCAAGTCATGCTTGCTGCAAAAATCAGGATGAACGAAAAACTCTCTATCAAACAAGCATGCATTGCCATCAACAAACTGGAAGAAGTTATACACAAAGAGTTTCCTGAAATTAAATGGACATTTATTGAACCCGATATTGAAAATTAGCAGGGGGGTGGCGCGAAACTGCCGGCCAGGATGGCCAAATGCCAACTGAGCCAGGGATGGCGGAAAGTTGGCCGTGTTCGCGCCAGGGGGGATTTCCCCCCTTTTGCCGGTCTTCATTCAATTTCTATTAAAGTCTCGTCAGGGTTGACGTTGTCGCCTTCCCGGATATAGATTTTCTTTACGATTCCGTCTTCCGGGCTGTGCACTTCATTTTCCATCTTCATGGCTTCCACTACACACAGGGTGTCTCCGGCCTTTACCTGATCGCCTTCTGCGACATTAATCTTGACCACGCGACCCGGCATGGCGGTTGTAATTTGCCCCTTGCGCGAGGCCTTCGGTCGCGACGAATGGACGCTGCTCTTGTTTTCCTCGATCACTCCGTCTGCGCTTGGAAGGACTTCCACCAGAGACTCGACCATGACCTCTTCCATTTTGCCGTCTACTTTCAGGAAGAAGGGGCGAATGCCTTCGGACTTGTGTCCGGTTCCGGCCACCTTGATGTGAAAGGTTTCGCCGTGTACCGTGACCTTAAATTCGCTCGGCGCCAGATGCTGGCTTTCTACCTTTACGGTTTCAACAGGAGTTTCGGATTCAAGCGGCTCCGGAACAAGTTTGCCGGCATCCCTGGCTTCAAAATATTCCAGCGCGATATTGGGGAACAGCGCATACGTAAGGACATCTTCTATGCTTTTGGCCATGCCGCCCAGTTCGCGCGTCAGTTTTTCCATTTCGGGTTCCAGTAAATCTGCCGGGCGGCAGGTGATTACGGTTTCATCGCCAATGGCTTTTTTACGCACCGTCTCGTTTATTGGCGCCGGCGATTTTCCATACAATCCTCTCAGATAGTTTTTTGTCTCGCTCGTGATCATTTTATAACGCTCGCCGGTTAAAACATTTAATGTAGCCTGTGTTCCCACGATCTGCGATGTGGGCGTTACCAGCGGGGGATATCCAAAGTCTTCTCGCACTTTCGGCACTTCGAGGAGAACTTCCTCCATTCGATCAAGGGCTCCCTGCTCTTTTAACTGCGACGCCATATTGGATATCATGCCGCCGGGTATCTGCGATATTAAAACCTTTGTGTTGATTCCGGTAAATTCGCTTTCAAATTTTTTATATTTTTTCCGGACTTTTCTGAAATAATCGGCTATCTCTGCCAGCTTGTCCAGATCCAGTCCTGTATCATGGGGCGTTCCCATGAAGGACGCTACCATGGATTCTGTGGGCGGCTGCGATGTTCCGGATGCCAGCGGCGATATGGCTGTGTCAATAATATCGCATCCGGCTTCGACGGCCTTCATGTATGCCATGGATGCCATGCCGCTCGTTTCGTGGCTGTGCAAATGTATGGGTACATTGATTTTTACCCGCATTTTTTTTACAATGTCTGATGCGGCTTCCGGAGACAACAGACCGGCCATATCTTTGATACAAATAGTCTGGCAACCCATATCTACAAGCTTCATGGCCATTTCGACAAATCCTTCATGGGTATGCACCGGCGAGGTTGTGTATGAAATTGCTCCTTCGGAAATGGCGCCGCACTTTATCACAGTTTGTACGGCCTTTTCAATATTTCTCAGGTCGTTCATACCGTCAAAAATCCGGAACACATCCATTCCATTGTCGACCGCTTTTTCGATAAATTTTTTCAATACGTCATCGGGATAATGGCGGTAGCCCAGCAGGTTTTGACCCCGCAGCAGCATCTGCAATTTTGTTTTTTTCACTACCTCGCGTATGGCCCTGAGTCTTACCCACGGTCCTTCTTTCAAGTAACGAAGGCAGGTGTCAAAGGTGGCTCCGCCCCAAACCTCCATGGACCAGAAGCCTATATTATCCATTTTTTCGGCAATCGGCAAAAGGTCTTCCGTTCGCATTCTGGTGGCAAGCAAAGACTGGTGGGCGTCGCGGAATGTGGTATCGGTGATATTTACTTTTCCTGGTTTTATTTCGTTCCCTTTCATTATATCCTCTTTTTACAATCCCTCATGGGCGGCAATCGCCGCAGATAGAGCCAGAATTAAATCCAGCGAATCGCGATATTCCTTGTATTCCAGTAGTTGCGGATTTTCGGCTATAAAGGACGTGTCAAATTCGCCTCTTAAAAAATCATCATTTTTCATGATTTCCAGTTGATACGGAATGGTCGTTTTAATTCCGCGCATGACAAACTCGCTTAACGAACGTTTCATTCGGGACACGGTTTCTGCCCAGGTCATTCCGGAGACGGTCAGCTTGGCCAGCATGGAATCATAGTAACCCGGAACTACATAATCCTTGTAAGCAGCGCCGTCAATTCGCACGCCAATTCCTCCGGGGGAATAATACGACGTTACTTTTCCCGTATGCGGCAAAAATCCTTTTTTTGGATCTTCGGCATTGATGCGACACTCAATGGCAAAGCCGCGAATCTGCACATCTTCCTGCCGAATGCCCAGAGGCATTCCAGCGGCAATTTCAATTTGTTTTTTTACAATGTCAATGCCCGTTATGGCCTCTGTTACAGTATGCTCTACCTGGATCCGCGTATTCATTTCAATAAAATAAAAATCTTTATTTTTGTCTACGAGAAATTCTACCGTACCGGCATTTGTATAGTTGACCGATTTTGCGGCTCGAACAGCGGCATCGCCCATTTTTTTTCTCAGTTCTTCGTCCAGTATCAACGATGGTCCGATTTCAATTAATTTTTGATGTCTTCTTTGTATAGAGCAATCGCGCTCTCCAAGGTGAACAATATTGCCAAAATTATCGGCTAATATCTGAAATTCAATATGATGCGGTTTTTCAATATATTTTTCAATAAATACATCCGTATTTCCAAACGACCCTTTGGCCTCGCTCCTGGCCGATGAAAGGGCATCCAGCAATTCATCTTCGCTATTGGCAATTCGCAAACCGCGCCCGCCTCCGCCGCCGGTGGCTTTTACCATTACTGGATATCCGGTTGCCTTTGCAATTTTTATAGCTTCTTCTTCGGAGTCGACGCTGCCTTCGGAGCCCGGTATAGTTAGAACGCCGGCTTTTATTACGCTTTGCTTTCCCGCGATTTTGTCTCCCATCCGGGATATCGCTTCGGACGTGGGACCGATAAAAGTAATACCTTTCTTTTCACAAAATTTCGGTAGCCTGGGGTTTTCGGCAAGAAATCCGTATCCCGGATGAATGGCATCCGCGCCTATTTTTTGCGCCAGCTCTACAATACCGGTGACATTTAAATACCCTTCTACCGGCCCGGGTCCAACGAGGTACGCTTCATCTGCTTTTTTTACATGAATGGATTCGCGGTCTGGTTCGGAAAATATCGCAACTGTGGCGACATCGAGTTCCTTGCAGGCTCGAATAATTCTTGTGGCAATTTCGCCTCTGTTGGCTACCAATACTTTTTTAAACATATAGATTCACGCGCTCAGCTCTGACCGGCTATCTTTATAGAAACCGAAATAAAACAGGTTCATGGCTGAATTCTAAAGTGATGTTCAAAATTCGGGATGGTAACGTCAAACAAAAAACGGGGGTGTACGGGGGTGTACGTTGAGAGTTCTGCCCGGGATCATTATGTTTTCCGATTATCCTGAAAAATTGCTTTCCCCCCGCGAAAGAAAAATGGGAACAATCCACTCATTATAACATAATGAACTCATGCCATGAAAGATATTCCAATATTATTTTCTCAGGAAGAAATCGCCAACCGGGTACTGGCTCTTGGAAAAGAAATTAATCGTGATTATGCGGGCAAAACAAACATTCTGGTTTTATCGATTCTAAAAGGAAGTTTTATCTTTACGGCAGATCTTGTCAGGTATTTGAATTTTTCCCTGGATCTGGAATTTATGGAGATTTCCAGTTATCGAAATGGATCCGTCCAGGGAGAGTTGCTATCCGGAAAATTACCATGCGATGTTCAGGGGAAAAATATATTAATTGTAGAAGATATTATTGATACGGGCAAGTCCGCGCAGTTTTTGATTTCCCTGCTACAAAAATCGGGTGTTGCATCCATCGGCATGGTTGCCCTGTTAATTAAACCTGATAAACATATTCTGACAATGCCTGTTCCATACCGTGGCTTTGAAATTGGGGATCAATTTGTGGTTGGATATGGAATGGATTATAATGGGAAATTCAGGAATTTACCTTACATAGGCGTTGTTTAAACATGTATCATAAGCTCCCGCATTCAGCCTGCAAAAAAGTTTTGAAGGGTTTTTGCGGGCGACCTGCATATGAAAAAAATCAAAAGCGTCCCGGGGAATCTTCTTTTTCCAGAATTCAATTTTACCCTATATATTAGCCGAATATATAAAGCAACTGAATACTTACGCCAGATTTGCAAGAAAGTGGGCGTTTTTTCGGGCGTACTCCGCCCAGAAAAACGCGCTAATATAGCCGTAAATGGGGAAATTTCGAGTTGCAAAAGTCAGGGAGGACTACATGAAAACAGAGGGAAATATTTTGAGTTTTGAGAAATTCAGGCTAAAAAAATTTTTGGAAGATCAGGGGTTTTGCTGGCATGAAGACAAAAAGGGGAAAGTGCGAATCTGGATTCGCAAAGCAAAAGTTAATCCCGAAGTCAGATCGCCTTTTTTTCAAGGGAAGCCATAAAAACAATAATTATATTTTTTTGAAGCTGCATTGCATTATTTTCTTTCATATTTTTATCGAGTTCAAAAAGTTTGTCGAGGGTAACAATAATTTCATCTGCAGAATAATTCATCGAGGCATTATGGAACTTTTCATTATTTTTTCGAAAAATAAAAGCATGCTTTGTATTTAAATCAAGGCGCTCGTGAATCTCCTTGATCTCTATTCCGGCATTTTTGAGTTTCTGGTATCTAAATAGATCGGTAAAAAAGCGGTTTATCAGACTGCCAAAATATACGCCATTAGTAAACTCATTATTTTCAAAAAGCTTGATTGCCTTTGGGAGATTTCTTTCCGCAAGAGCATCAATAATATCAAAAGCAAGATCCCCCTCAACGTCAAAGGCCGCCTCACGAACGTCTTCCCGCGAAATTTTTTTTTCGTTTAAACAGCAAAGCAAAAGACGATCCAGAGCCTGATATAGCAAAGTTGGATTCAGGCTGTACTTATTGGTCATCTCGCTTAAAGCGTCGTCGTCAATTTCAAAACCCATTTTGTGTACCCGCGTTTTTATAATTTCCGGAATATCCCTCGCGCGTGGTTTTTCCTGTTCAAAAAACCACGCTTTGTCCATCATAATGTTTAGCGACGCAGGTACTTTTGCCGCTTCCAATTGCATAACCAATATGGTTTTTTCATAGATTCCTGCAAAATCCCGGGTAAAATAGGATAGAATGGTTTTATTGGCGTCTATTTTCTTTAAGAGATTATCGGCATGTCTCAAAAGAATGAGTCTTCCCGTTTCAAACATGGGAATAGTCGCAAGCTCAGAATGAAATACTGAAGCATCTGTTTCTGTCCCATTTAAGGAAACCACATCGGCGCCAGGATAAAATTCTTCAAATTTTTTTACAATAGCCTTGTATATGACTTCAAATGGTTCAATTTGATTTCCCGAAACAATAATTATATTCGGCAATTGAGCAGATTTTATAATTTTGGCAATAAGTTCTTCGGCTGTTTTTATTATCACAAATTTATTGAATATTTTGGCCCTTTACAGATGGGTTGATTTCCAGCTTGCCAAAGTTTTCCTCATATTTTCGAATGTTGTCCTGAAGCGCGGTCAGCAGTCTGCGGGCATGCCCGGGAGAAACAATAATCCTGGAAACAAGTTTTCCAAACGGGGCTGGTTGATGCTGTACCAGAAGAAAGTCAATAAGAAATTCTTCTTCGGTATGACCAATGTTGGTTACATTGGCATAAACGCCTTTTAATATTTCCGGATCAAGTTGAATTTCAATTTTTGCGTCGAACTTTGAATCATTACTCATGCGTCAAATTCATTGTGCCTTACAAAACATCAAGATATAAATTGCTTTTCGTTATGTCGCTTGATGAAAAAAAGCTTCATGGCAGCGGATATTCTGGCAAACTTAAATGAGCCACAGCGGGAAGCCGTAAAGAAAACAGAGGGACCCGTGTTGGTTCTGGCCGGAGCCGGCAGCGGGAAAACGCGCACAATAGTTCACCGTATTGCCTATTTGATCCATGAAAAAAATATTTTTCCCAACAGAATTGTTGCGGTAACTTTTACAAATAAAGCTGCCGGTGAAATGCGGCAACGGGTGCTTGAGGTTGCAGGCGATGCTGCGATGAGCTGCATTTTGAAAACATATCATTCGCTGGGTCTTTATTTGTTAAGAGAGTTGTGTGGTTATATTTCTTTTCCGCGCGATTTTACTATCTGGGATGATACAGATCAAAACGGAGCAATTAATGGCGTGCTTGAATCTCTTTCCCGGGATAAACTGAACAAAACGCACATAAAATATTTTTCTCAAAAAATTGGCTCTTTTAAAGATAATCTGATTTCTCCGGAACAATTGCCTGAAAAAATAAATCTGGATGAAATTGAATTTGGGGATATATTGCAGGAAGTTTATCATCTCTATGAACAAAAAAAAATGGACTCACGCGCCATGGATTTTTCCGACTTGCTGTATCAAACTGTAAAAATTATGGAAAACTTTCCAGAATCTCTGGCCAATTTTCACCGCAGGTATCATTATTTTCTGGTGGATGAATACCAGGATACAAATCATTCGCAATACACGATGATTAATCTGCTGGCCAAAGGGCGAAACAATCTTTGCGTCGTTGGCGACGACGATCAGGCCATCTACACCTGGAGAGGCGCGAATATAAACAACATTCTGGATTTTAACCGGGATTTTCCGGATGCCATGACGGTAAAACTGGAAGAAAATTATCGCTCTACCCAGCCGGTGCTGGATCTCGCAAATGATGTTATCAACCAGAATAAAAACCGGATGGATAAAGCTCTCTGGACTCAAATCAGGGACGGTCAAAAACCGGCACTCTATATTTTAAATTCCGATATTGACGAAAGCAAACAAATTGCCGCCCAGATTGAAAACGCGATTTCATCCGGAGTCGCCCCTTCTGAAATTGCCGTTTTATACCGGGTAAATTCTCAGTCGCGTTTGATTGAAGAAGCATTGTTGCAAAAAAAAATCAAATACAGGGTTTACGGGGGCGTTTCATTTTTTGGCCGCAAGGAAGTAAAAGATATCCTGGCTTATTTGCGCTTTCTGGTAAATCCGTTTGACGAGGCGGCTCTTTTGCGGCTGGTCAATAACCCCCCAAGAGGGATTGGCGAAAAATCTGTTGAAAGACTTGTCGAGTTTCGCAATGAAGTCATGCAAAAAGAACGAACCCTCAGCGATTTTTTAAGAATATTTTCTTTGATTGAAGACTCCGGCTTGAATAAAAAAGCCGCAGATGGTATTTCGCAGCTTTTTACCTGGATGAAAGATATGCGCGAAAAAATTATGCGAAAGGTAGATTTTGCTCTTTTAATAGAAGATGTACTGGAACGTTCCGGGCTAAAAGCAGCGATTGAAGAAGAAGACAGACTTTTGGGGACGAGCCGGATGGAAAATATTACCGAGTTAAAAAATTCGATGATTTTTTTTCAGAGAACCCATCCGGATGCGGTTCTAAATGATTACCTTCAGGAAATTTCTCTTTTTAGCAATACAAATGATCTGGGCGAACCCGATGATGGCGTTTGTCTTATGACAGTTCATAATGCCAAAGGGTTGGAGTTTGATACTGTAATTATTGCGGGACTGGATGATGGTATTTTCCCTCATTATCTTGCCGCAGAACGAGATGATGGGGAAGAAGAGCGAAGGCTTTTGTATGTGGCTATAACCCGTGCCCGCCGCCAGCTCTTTTTTACAAGAGCAAAGAGGCGTATGATGCAGGGATTTGTTCAAACCACAAATCCTTCAGTCTTTATTTCCCAAATTAATGAAACTTTATGGGAAAAAAATGACTATTCGTTAAATCAACCAGGATTTGTCGGCTATTCTGGTTCTCGCAATAATTATGGAGAAAAAAAAGCGCCAGGTTCATATTTGCAAAAACAAAATGAAATTATTAAAAATAAAACAAAAAATTCCTTTAACAACGTAATTGATTTAAATAATGTAAATAGCGCCCAGAAAGCAGGAGAATTTAGATCAGGAGACCGGGTCAGGCATCCCAATTTTGGCGTTGGAAAAATTTTCAAGATTGAAGGATCGGGGGATGCGGCCAAAGTTCATATATTTTTTGGCGACAATAAGTCCCGGAAATTTATTCTAAAGTATACAAGACTGGAAAAAGCCTGAAAGGTTGTTTTAAAAGCTGGCCTGCGGAGCATGGGCAAGGAGCTTCAATAATCAGATCAAAATGTATTAAAATGCGTGTTTTTGGGGCGATTCACGCTTAGGGACGCGCTAATTTAAATCATTCTGACTGAATTTCGAGTTCCTGCCCACAGGGTCTATCTGGATTCAATATCAGCAATGCTGGTCAATTCGATCATTTTAAATATTTTGGAAATTTTTTTCTCAACGTTGACAAACCTGTATTTTAATTTCGGTCTTTTTTCTGACAAATACCTCATGAGTGAAATAAATTCGGCAATCCCGAGAGAATTGATATAAGTGACATGATTAAAATCGAATATTATTTTTTCAACGTTATTGTGTATTATGTTGTTGTCGAGAAAAAATTCAAAAAGACTAACCTGTCCGTCCAGACGCGGTTCCTTGATTAAAACAATCAGAGAATCGTGATCGGTTGCAATTTCGGCAATCATATGGGTTTTCTAATCCTGTAATGCGAGAGACATCTTGATCGTTTTCCCATTATTACTCCAGGAAGCATTGCAAAACTTTTTTATTATTAAAATGCCCCGTCCGCGCGGACTTAATGTTTGCATGCCGTTTGCTTTTTCCGGAAGAACATCCGGATCAAATCCACTACCTTCATCCTCAATGTCAATCTCCAGTCGATTGTTTTCAGGATGAAGTATCCGCAAATAAACGTGTTTCTCCAGATTCCAGTGATTGCCATGTTCCATAGCGTTACTTATTGCTTCATCCAGAATTAAATAAAATTCATAATGGTCTATCTTTACCAGAAATTTACGGTTTTCTATAAAAGCAATAGCATCTTCAATGAGTTTTATACGATTGTCATTCGTTGTTTTTACGGTTTCTCCAAAAATAACATCGTTCTTTTCCATTGCAATATTCATATTCGCTTTAAAAGACATCTTCATTTGGAATTTTACCGTGTCAAGCCTTATGCTCCCAACCGGGTGTATTTACAAAAAAAATGAGCATGGGCAGAAACTCCAATATTCACGTCGGAATGCAGTAAAATGCACAGTTTTAGGCGCGAAGTCTTATGTTTGCTTCCAGTTGTTTTCCGTTTAGGTAGTGTCCGTCACAGATGTATTTCCTGCAGGCATTGGCGATGTTGAAATATTTAATTTCGCCCGCCAGATTAACGGTTGTATCGTAACCTTTGATCAGGCTTTTATTGATCTAAGCATGGGTGTAGCTGATTCGCCTAAAATTATTCTCCTTAGAACCGGGAACATATTAACAGAAAAACCAAAGGCGGTTTTTCAGGAACATAAAGAAAAAATATTTGATTTTTTTGCAGACCCAAATAACACTTTCCTTGAGATGCGATTACCGGGTCATTGACGCCCGCGATGTTTTTGTGGTCAGCGCAGATTACCTTTGCGGCTACAATGTATGGCAAAGGGCAGGTATAAACGCCGGGGTGCGGTTTTAACATTCCAATCCAGATGCCCAAACGTGAGGGATGCGGCGCGACTGCGCGCGCTTTGGCCGAGTTGTCGTTCGTTCAATTCGGCAGACCATTGCAACCTTACTGCCGTATCGGTTGCTCTGCCCGGAAATCCTGAATGTTCGCCGGGTTATAATTATTTGCTTAAATTATTGCAATTGATGACGAAAAAACAGGAATCTGTCAGGAAATATCAAAGTTTTTTCTAAATTTGATGGTATTTATACAATACCGATTGACGGGGGGAGTAGGTTTTTTTTTATATCTCCAGTCGGCGGCTATCGGGAAAGCGTCGAAAAAAATTCCTTTTCACTTATTGTGAATTGGCAATTTAAAAGCAAACTTTTTAACCAGGTTTGCTCTTTTTAAGCAAATAATACTTGACGAGATGAGTCGGTTTTTATTTCTACCATCTCTTGCGGAAGTATAGGCTTCCACAAGTTAGTTGTTCTTTGAAAAACAGATAGCAATTTAGGCTTCCGTTAACAGACCCTTGGGTCTAATAACAAAACAAAAAATGAATAATTTAGTCGTTTGACTGAATTTTGAGCTTTTAAAGCTCTCTATAATGGAGAGTTTGATCCTGGCTCAGAACGAACGCTGGCGGCGCGTCTTAAACATGCAAGTCGAACGGTAAACCAGCAATGGTACGAGTGGCGAACGGGTGAGTAACACGTAG
>JAOUFE010000081.1 GCA_029858425.1 Spirochaetia bacterium
ATGGAAAAAATATTTTCCTTTCTCCGGAATTTTTATCCGGAAAGGGCGAAATATTATAGTTTTATCGTCGTTTACAGTTAAATCAAATTGGCGCGAGCTTTTTACCTGCGCGAGTTTGGGAGCATTATTTTTCCTTATTATTTTTTAAAAGGTTATTTTCCGGGTGTGGTTTAATCCGATATTGACACAATGAATGAAGCCGGAAAACAAATTATCTGGATTGGAATATTTGTCATATTGGCTGGAATAATTATCGCGTATAAAAATTCCATCCCCTGGATAAATAAACCTGGTAAATTGCCCGGCGATATTGTTATCCAGAAGGAAAATTTTTCTTTTTATTTTCCTGTCGTGAGCGGACTTGTCATCAGTTTGCTATTAAGCCTGATTTTCTATTTGTTCAGGAAATAATTATACCGGAAGTCAATAATGGTTGTTTTTAACAATTTACATGAGATAGAAAACATTGGCTATCCTGGAGTCATTACTCTCGGAAACTTTGATGGCATTCACCTCGGGCATCGAAAAATTATTCAAAAATGCATGGAAGAATCAGCAAGAATAAACGGGAAATGCGTGGTCGTTACTTACGACCATCAAAATAGCGCCCTTTTTAAGGGCAACCCTGAATTTATTTACATGAATCACGAGAAAATAAACATTCTTGAAAATATAGGCGTTGATTATCTTTTGCTTTTGCCGTTTTCTGAGGAGATTAAAAACATTACCGCCGATGAGTTCTTAACCGGTCTTCTGATAAACAAGTTAAATGCCCAAATAATTATCATTGGTTATGACCATCATTTTGGCAAGAACAGAGAGGGCGATATCGATTATTTAAAAAAACGCGCCCATCATTTTGGTTATTCCGTAATTCAAATAGAGCCGGTTCTATATGAAAACAAAATTATATCTTCATCGCGAATTCGGAGCGACCTTGTTCTGGGAAATATCAAACATGCAAATGCCCAGATGGGATTACCCTACTTTATTTCAGGACAAATTGTTCATGGTTTTAACCGGGGAAAGTTAACCGGATTTCCAACTGCCAATATAAAATATTCCGGGAAAAAATTACTGCCTGCCGAGGGAGTATACCTTGCCGAAATTTATTTTAGCCAAAATACATTTTCAGGCATAGTCAACATAGGATATAATCCAACTTTTAATAACGACAAATTGTCTATTGAAGTTCACATTCTGAATTTCAGGGAAAATCTATATGGGGAAAATATTACAGTTTATTTTCTGGAAAAAATACGTGAAGAAATGAAATTTGACAACATAGATGACTTGAAAAGACAAATCAATACCGACATAAATTTTGCAAAAAAATACTTTAAAATCCAGGAAAGCAATTGTCAGTCCTGACGCATTCCGGAAATCATTTGATTCTAACAAGAGATAACAGACTTGATTGCTTTATTGCCTCCGGGTTCAAATGGTTTATGGAATCAATAATCCAACCGAGAAAACTTTTTCCTGGACGCGCTTCGGTTTCCATGGTTTTGGATATCAAGTCGCTAAATTCACTGGAATCAATATCCAGAAAATCAAATATTTCGTTGGATATGATTAATACTGATTTTTTCCCAATGCTCAAACTTTCAACAGAGTTTTTTTCAGATGAGATAAAATCCTCTCCCGAATTTAGCAATTCGCTGCTTTGATCTTCAAAATTGATTAAAAACAAGGCAAATGGCCCTGACTTTACCCATTCCAGTTGACTACCAAGGATTCTTAAAAATAAAAAACCTGGGCCCATTTCCGTATGGGAAATAAAATCTTTGTACAATTCTTCGTTAATTTCTTCTGCACTTAGTGATTTTTCATTTAGTTCTCTAAATTTGTCCTGAAGAATATGCTTTTCAATATTGGACTCGATATTGTTGATATCAAAATGAACATATAACAAACTTGTCAAATCCCCTTCTTCCTCAAGAGTTACAAATTCACGAAAATCATTGTCTGGTTTTTTGGGGTATAACAGGAGTTCAACATGATTCGATTTACGTATTGCCTTGCGAAGAAGCCTTTGCTGTAAATAAGCTACTGTCTTTTGATTTCCTCCATCGGCATCGTCAAACATGTCACTTTGCGTATTGCCCAGCTTCTGTATTAAAATATTGTATTTTTTTACCAGTTGCCCGGGTTCATTTGCGGAATAATAATTCGCTATTTCCGCATGCCTGTATTTAATAAAATGATCCATCGAAAGTTCCATGATCTCAATTGGAGCAAGGAACATCCTGATAAAAAAATAGGCCAAAAAGGTAAACAGGAGGGATACCAAAAGAGAAATCAGGAGCATAAAAATAAAAATCTCAAGGTTTACAACCCGGTGAAAACTTCTCAAAACTTCAACGTAAATGTCCTGCTTGATATCCGGAATTTTGAAAAAGTGAAATACCATTTGGCGTCTAAATTCCGTAATAAATAGATTTGGTTCTTTTCCCCTATTGCTGACCATGGGTTTATATTTTTCATACAGCTCATACGGTTTAAATTTTTTTTCCGGAATATCCAGAAATTTCATATTTTTGAACAATTCATTGCTTTTTGAAGCATCAGAACCCACAAATTTTTCAACGAGCTTGTTGGAATGCCAGAGTACCCTGCTATCTTTATCCCAGAGTATGAATACAATATTTTGCGAATAAGCATCTTGGGGAATTTCCTTTTGAAACCAGTCATAATAATATTCATAGGAGCTATACCTTGACTCGGGAGTGGCTTCCATTACATTCATTTTATCATTAAAATATTCCTGATAATTTTTTTTATGATAATATTCAATATAGCTGGTCAGGCCGGCGGTCAGGATAATAAAAATTACATACACGGTAATAAAAATTAATTTAGGAAGATCTTTTTTTATAGATATATTGTGCAGATATGTTTTGATCTTGCCTGGATACATTAACTGCGCCTCTCAAATATGAACACAAATATTCCGGAAATTATGTACAACACCATGAGCGGAATCATCATAAAAAGCATGGACATTACATCCGGAGGCGAAACCACCGCGGAAACAATGGCAATAATAAAAATAATGTATCTCCAGTATTTAAAATAATACCGGGAGTTTATTATTCCTGCAAGGGTTAACAATACACAAATTATCGGCATTTGAAAGGAAACACCAAAGGTTAAATGAAAACCCATGAAAAATGATAAATACTCTGCCATGGTCAAATGAACTTCCGGCAATTGAAGACCCGTATTGGTTAAAATACCAGGAGGTATCCAGTTCAAAACCAGAAATTCTATTACCATGTCCCAAAAATAACGCCAGGCAATATATATTCCTCCCCAGAAAAGGGATACCGAGCAAAACAAAAAAACGAAACTCCATTTTCTGTATTTTTTATCAAGGGCAGGCATGATAAATTTTAAAAGCTCAAAGATTATGGCCGGAATTGCCAGCAAGAAACCCATCAGAAGAGTCAGCTTAAACTGGATTACAAAATAATCTGTCAGTTGTGTCACGATTACTTTTACAATTACATTTTGTTTTTTTCCGCTATCAACAAGATGTCCGACAGGATCAATGATTACTTTAAAGATTTCGTCATAAAAAAGCATACTGACTCCGGATAATACAACTATCCAGATTATAGATCGAATAATTGCCCATCTCAGTTCCTCAATGTGATCAATAACAGGCATGTACCTTTTTTGCTTAAGGATTTTTTTTTGATACTTATCTCTCTCATCATCCGGAGGAGGATTTTCTTTTAAAGCGGTCTTTTTTTTTCTGCGGCTTTTTTTTATGTGAGGAATGGGTAAATCAGTATCTTTTTCATCATTGGCATCCACGCTTTCTGATTCAGGCATAATAGATCATTATACTTTTGATTTACTGCTTTTAGCATTGCCCTTTTTTGCGGTTTTTTGACTTGTGCTTGATTTTGATTCTCTGGCAACTTTTTTTGGCTCCGGAGTTTCCGGTTCTTCTCGATCATCCTCCGCATCAAATTGCCCACTAATCCCTTTTCTAAATTCATGTATTCCAGATCCAAGCCCCCTGGCTAATTCTGGTAATTTATTTTTTCCAAAAAACAATAACGCCAGGAGCAAAATGATTGCCCACTCACCTATTCCGGGTGTACCAATTAATATCATAGAGTCTAATAGAAAAAGTACGATTAGTCTGTAAACAAAAATATTCCCGTTGGTCAATCGGCCATCGCATACGAAAGAGCATGGGCATGCGCATGGATGGGCATGAACCTCGACAATCAGATCAAACTGCATTAAAATGGGCGTTTTTTGCGCTTCGCTCTCTGGGCGCGCAAAAATTACAAAATCCTCTCGAATGGGCTGAATTTCGGGTTTCCACTTTCAATTATCCGTTGCGCCATTGGTTTCATCAGCGTCCTCCTCTTCGGCATCAAACTTTTCTTCTTCATTTTCTTCTTGAAACGGATCATGATTATTTTCATCTTCATAATAATAGGAATCTGATTTTTCCTGGTTTCCTGATGAGGTTTTGTGTCTATCTTTTTGCTTTCCATCTATATTTTGGGCATTTTTTTCGAGAGTGCTTTTTGCATCTGAATTTATCGGAACATCTTGAGAATCTTTTGCAGCTTTGTTCTCATAAATATCATCCCGGTTGATATTTATTTCTTTATAGGATATGGCGCCATCCGACGGGTATACTCCTCTATATGGAGCAGATTTGGTTGTAAAAGGAGTGAGCTTTCCATTTTTATCTGAAGCATATGTCTCTATTTTTCCGTCCGAAAGTACAACTATTGTTTGATGTTCTTCTATGCTGACATTAAAAGCTGTACCGAGAGGAGAAATTGCCCCTCCTGGAAAATGAAACCATGTTTCCATTGCCAGTTGTTCATGTCTTGTTTTTATTTGCCAGATCCCTTGCTGGAAAAAGATATGCGTTATGTGTTTTCCATGATCTTTCCTGGAAGCGGATTCCGCAGAGTTTTCCAGGATGCCTGATCCGGTTTCGGCAATATCTTGACCGATCACCCCTTTGCTTATTGCTGATATTTTTATCCCCCTGCCATAAAGAGCTGTTCCTTTTTCCATAGTCGTACCCTGATTTTTATAGAAGGATCCGATGGAAGATATTTTTATCTGGCGCTGGGGAAAACCTGCTTTATTACCAAAATAAACCGCCATGAACAAACTTATGGTTATTGCCGCAGCAGAAAACGCATAGAGGACTTTAAGATCAAACAAATGTCTAAATGTTTCTTTTTTATAATAGGGACTTGCCCCGGTATTACCTTTGACAGCTTTTTCCAGAATCGCGCTCTTGAAATTATCTGGAACGGATACTTTTGAATTTTCAGTATTATCAAGGTGCATGTTCCTTACAAAAACATCCTCAGATATCCGGTTTGGCGAATTTTCTTTTTTCCCCGTGTTGCCTCCTTCCTGCAACAGACTGAAAAAACTGTCGAGAATCTTTTTTTTATTCATACTCATATTTGCTGTTACAGAATATCCAATTCGTTTTCCTTCCATCCGGCCGATTCAAAAACGCTTCGCAGTTGCCGTACTATTTTTTCAATATCCCTCCGAATTTGCCTTTCGCTTCGGGCAAGTACGTCGGCAATTTCCTTTTGTTTTAAACCGTAATGCCAGCGAAGCTCAAAAATCTCCTGTTCCCTCGCAGACAAGCCTCCTCTTGCTGACTCCAATATGTTTAGAAAGTCTTTTTTTATAACCCCTTCGGCTGGATCAAACCGGTTATCTTCAATTCCAGACGGGAGTTCAACCTCAAAACCTCTGCCTCCTTTTTTTTTGTATTCCAGAATCAACAGGTTCCTTGCAATCTGAAACACATAGGCTCTGGGATTTTCAATTGCACGCCCTTTTTGCATAACCTGCAACAACTTTAAAAAACTATCCTGTAATATATCTCCAGCCTGCTCCTCGTTTGTTTTCTTGAGAAGATATCCATACAGAAGCTGATTTTCATTTCGATAGACTTCTTCCCATTTTTTTACAGGATCTTCCTTACTATGTATATTCTCCTGCCCGTTAAAGCCCATCGGGGATCAAAAACAAAGCAGATTTCCCGATGTACATCCTCTTTTTACTCACCCTTTACAACTACACAATTCTTTCCTTTTCTTTTGGCTAAATACATGGCCTCATCCGCATGTTGAAGCAGGTTTTCGTATGTTTCCATCTCTGCATTAAACAATGCTACACCAAAACTGGCGGTAATTTTTTGGTCGATAGTTCCAAGCGGCGTAGTAAACAAATAATTCTGAATACTCGTTTTGATGCGATCGGCCAGTCTTGCCGCACCTTGTTCTGTTGCGTTAGGCAGCACAAGAGCAAATTCATCCCCTCCATATCTGGAATATAAATTCTTTTCTTGCACCAGACTTTGCACAGATCGTACCTTACCGCCCAGTATTTTGGAGAACTGTTCAATTACGCAATCCCCTCCGGTGTGCCCGTACACATCATTGATTCTCTTGAAATTATCAATATCCAGCATGACAACGGCAAGAGACTCGTTATTACAACGAGCCTTCGAAACGCACTTACTCAAAAAATATTTAAAGTAAAACCGGTTTGGAAGCCCGCTCAATTCATCGCTAAAAGCCATTTTGCCGACATCCTGAAGAATCTCAATCAAGGTTTTGTTGTTATCGCCGTTTTTCATTACTGAACAAAGAGCTGTTAATTCCTGCTTGAATTTTTTCATGTCCAATCCGGAGTTTATTTCTGAAAAACCTTTGTTATCCATACTGTTTTCTGTTATCATTTGCTTTTCCTTGCTTCTTGTTATATCCCTGAAGAGATGCTCTTTAAAATTAAAGGACACATTTTTTAAAAAAGTTAAACTATCGTTTCGCACCGTTTCGCAACGTTTCGCAACGTTTCGCATTTTGTTGTTGACAGCACATGTTTAATTTCATCTTTATACCTGTACCTTTACTCATGAAAGCAGATTTAATACATTCGAAAGTTACCATTTATTATAATCCAAAGTGCCGAAAAAGCCGTGAGGCACTACAAATTATACGCGAGAAGGGAATTGATCCTGAAATCCGATACTACCTTGATGACCCACCCACCACGCGGGAACTTGCCGAAGTTTTAAGAAAAATGGGGAAACGTCCACGCGACATTTTCAGGAAGTCTGAACCATTGTACAAAGATCTCGGACTGAAAAACAAGGATTTATCTGACGATATTTTACTGGAACATCTCAACCAACATCCCATATTAATTGAACGACCAATTGTCGTGAAAGGTCAACGAGCGGTGCTTGGAAGACCTCCTGAAGATATCAAAAAAATCATCTAATTTAATATTTCATTTAAAGTTTGACCAAAAGGATAGCTTGTGAGTCTCGATGAATTTCGGAAAAAATTCAAACTTGTCGTTACATCCGGGCCAACGCGCGAATTTATTGACACAATCCGGTTTTTATCAAACCCTTCTACCGGGCGCATGGGATATTACATTGCTCATGCGGGAGTAAATCTTGGTTACGATGTAACTTACATTCACGGGCCGGTTCCCTATAAATTCAGGGCTGTCCATGATGCGCAGAATGTAGAAGTGATCTCCACTATTGATATGATGAATACCGTTTTGCACAGAATTGAAGAAAACACTATTTTAATTATGGCTGCGGCTCCTGCTGATTACCGCCCTGAAAAGAAATTTGACCACAAGCTTAAAAAAAAAGAAAATCCTGAAATCAAGTTTATCCCCAACCCGGACATCCTAATGAGCGTTAATGAAAAAATAAAAAAGGAGAATATTTCCAATGTAATCCTGATTGGCTTTGCAGCTGAAATTGAAAATGCCCATGAGTATGCTGTATCCAAACTTATCCGCAAAGATCTGGACATGATTTTCCTGAACGACCTAAGCCAACCCAACAGCGGATTTGGAGTAGAAACAAACGAGCTTACTGTAATTCACCGGGATGAATCCTTTGAAAAATGGTCAACAGACTCCAAGGAAAAGCTCGGATACCGCATTCTTCATGAAATAGAAAAATGGTTGGCATAACCTGCGCGGTCTACGATGAAGCGATTGAGTTAATAAAACTCCTTACTCCAGAAAAGGTTCGCTCTATTCATTACTTTACCGGAAATATATACGGACAGGATGTTTCTCTTTTCTTAACGCGCCCATCGTTTAAAAAAAACAAAAATAATTTTCTCGAATGGATTGACCTCTATCCGATATCCGTTCTTCTCCATACCGGCTTTTGCGGAGCGCTTTCCAACCAGTACTCTGTAAGCGATATTTGCCGTATTGACTCTGTTTTTTCTATAACCAATAATCAGGTTTTTTCTCTAAACCACACCTTTCCGAAAGAAGTCAAAAGACATTCTATAGTTACTGTTGAAAAACCATTGCTTTCAATGGAAGACCGGGAAGATCCTCGTTTAAAACCTAATCACAATCTCGTTGATATGGAATCCTGGCATTTATGCAAATTATGGAGCGAAAAGAAAAGGAGCATGTCACAGCTTAAAATTGTGAAAATTGTGGGAGATGTACCAGGGGAAATTCAGCTTATACAAAGTGAAATCAAAATGCGCGCTTTTTTTGTCAAACGGGGGTTCATAAATAAAACAAAAATTGCAATCTCAACAGGAATTCCCTTTTTTAGTCTTTACACCCGCAAAAGAATGCTTCAAAAAACACTTAAAGAATGTATTTTCAGGGAAATAGCGGCAATCCATGATTCCTCAAAATAAAAATGATTTTTTTCCAGTTTTGTCCATTGCAGGATCAGACAATAGCGGTGGCGCTGGTATCCAGGCAGATATAAAAACATTTATGGCAATGGGTTGTTTTGGACTGTCTGCCGTCGCTTCTGTAACAGTTCAAAATCCGGATAAATTTGCTTTTTATGAGGCCGTGGCTCCCGCTCTGGTTTATCAACAAATTGAATATGCTGTAAATTATTGCAAACCCCTTGCCGTGAAAACAGGTATGCTTGCGACCGTCGCCAATCTCCAGGTTGTTGCCAAAGCTATCGCGGATTTTCGCCTGCCATCTTTGGTTATGGATCCAGTTCTGGCGTCATCTAACGGGGAAATGATGACGGAAGCAAATTATGTCGATATTCTAAAATCTGAATTGATTGGCCATTGTTTCGTGATTACCCCAAACCGGATGGAGGCCGAAATTCTTAGCGGTATTTCGATCGAGTCTTATGATGATGTGCAAAGAGCAGCTCATATCATTTTTGAAATGGGTCCAAAAAATGTAGTTATAAAAGGCGGACATTTGCATTTTGACAATGAAAATTCAGTAGATACCCTGTTTACTGGAAAAGGTTACCACAAATATTCATTTAAAAAAATTAACTTCAAAAAATCATTCCACGGAACTGGATGTACTTTCTCGGCTGCCCTTTGCGCCAGCCTTGCGCGTGGTTTCGATATTCAAAAATCAATAGAATACGCTAAACTTTACCTTATTGGCGCAATGCAAAGTTCCTTCTTTCCGGGAGTATTAAACCATTCTGCTTAACAAAAGATTTACCTCAAGAAATTTACAAGCTTCTTATTTACTGATTTTCTTTTCAGTAAAAACAACATATTTTCTTATTTTTGGATCAAACTTCTTAACTTCCATTTTTTCAGTATGAAGTTTCTTGTTTTTTGTTGTTGTATAAAAATATCCTGTTCCGGCAGTAGATTCTAATTTGATTATTTCGCGCATAGATCCAGAAATTATTTAAAAAACGCCATGTCTATCATAAATTAAATGCTCCCAACCTCACGCAGTAAAACCCATGTCCCAATTTGATTTTATGTCATTGAGTATAGAATTTAAAGAAATTCTCCATTGCGGGATGAAAATTTCGGGGAAAAACGAACCTTTCTGCAATTTACCTGCGTGAATTTGGAAGCATCATAAATCATTTCAAGTAAAATGGCGCCTGCCTTAAAAGGATACAAAAAATGTTTGAAAAGATGGAATTAATATATTATTCGACTACGGCGGAACATTTCCGCGCAATTTCATTAAGCAATAAGGACAGCAATGATGGCAGACGTTTCATTTGATATTATTTCAGAAATTAATCACCCGGAACTAATCAACGCAATTGATCAGACAAAACGGGAAATCCAAAACAGATTTGACTTTAAAAATTCTATCGCCGATTTAGAGACAACAAAAGAAGAAGTTACAATAACGGCTGATGACGAATCCAGATTAAAACAACTCCTTGATATTTTTGAAACGAAACTCGTCAAAAGAGGAATTGCCTTAAAGGCTCTAACCTATCAAAAACTGGAAAGAGCAGCCGGGTCAACAGTAAAACAAAAAGCAAAAATCGTAGCGGGACTGGACATTGAAAACTCAAAAAAAATAAATAAGATCATAAAAGATTCCAACCTTAAAGTAAAAACACAGAATATGGATCAAAAAATCAGAGTAACCGGCAAATCCAGGGATGATCTTCAGGATGTAATACAATTATTAAAAAGCAACAAAGATATTACGATACCGTTGCAATTTAACAATTATAGATGATCAATTGTTTTCGGCAGATTTTTGTCGCAAAAACGCATCGATAAAAGAATCAAAATTTCCATCCATAACGCCATGAACATCGGCGGTTTCATAACCTGTGCGTAAATCTTTAACCATGTTGTAGGGATGAAAAACATAAGATCGAATCTGGTTGCCCCAGGAAATATCCTTCTTTTCGCCGGATTTGGATTCAATTTCTTTATTTTTTTCTTCCTGCGCCAGTTCATACAGTCTTGCTTTAAGCATTTTCATCGCGGTAGATCGATTTTTAATCTGGCTTCTCTCATTCTGACAGGCAACAACGATTCCCGTTGGATTGTGAGTAATCCTGACTGCGGAATCTGTTTTATTGATATGCTGACCACCAGAACCGCTGGATCGATAAGTATCAATACGAAGATCGCTTTCATTAATATTTACCTCCACGTCATCTGAAATTTCGGGAGAAACATGAACAGATACAAACGACGTATGTCGTCGTTTATTGGAGTCAAAGGGAGAAATTCGCACAAGTCGGTGCACTCCGTTTTCTGCCTTAAGAAAGCCATAGGCATTTGGTCCCTGAATATAGAGAGTAACATTCTTGATTCCAGCTTCCTCACCCGCCTGATAATCCACGATCTCCGCTTTAAACCCGGAATTCTCGGCCCATCGACTATAAGCACGAAAAAGCATATCTGCCCAGTCGTGGGATTCTGTCCCACCTGCCCCCGGATGAATGTTTAAAAAAGCATTTTTTGAGTCATCTGGCCCATTCAATAAACTTTCCAGATCCAGTTGATAAAACAACTTTTCCATTTCGTTTGTCTTTTTTAGCAGATCGCTCAGCATAGAATCTTCTTGTTCAAGTTCGGCAATTTCGGTATATTCCATTAAATCCCTGATTCCAGACTTTACCTTGTTCCACCCATCGAGTTTTCTCTCAATTACAGCCGTTTGCATTTGAATATTACGAACTTCCGGGATTTTACTGTCATCTTCCCATAATTTTGGATTTTCCAGTTTTCGTTTTAAATCCGCAAGCATTGTTTCCTGTGCCTGAAGATTCAAACCTTTAAAGCGATTATTCACCTGATTCTCGATACTTGAGAGGATCGATTTAAGTTCCTTTAAGTTATCCGCCTTCAATTCAATCTCCTGAAATTATTTTTTATACCTTGTTGCAGACATAATACCGGTAAAAAGTCCATCAAGAACAACAGGAACATAAACGACATCTTAATAAATACGCATTGAAGATGTGTGGCATGAAGAGTTATTGCATGAAGCGCCGGTTGCGCTAAAGCTTTGTACCATGGATTTATTGCTTCCAGGCGATTCCGCTTTTGCGGGATAGACCAGCGATTTGTTCGTATAGAAGTTTCCGTTGCTATCGCTTGTAAGACGAAACAACTCTCCTCCGTTTGTATCTTTGATTACAATGACACTTCCCGGCGCCGCTGCGCTGCCGGATGCATCTTTATAAATAGTTCCTGACACAGTAAATGCTCTCGCCTGATTTCCATGGCATGAACCACAATCTTCTCCTGGACGATGACTGCCTTCGCCGCTCTCCTCCGATTCCTGGAAATCCAGATCGCTACAACTTCCATATAAAAATGGAACTACCAAAACATTCAAACCTAAAAATAACCATCTTGAGTATTTTTTCATAACAACTACCGCCAACAAATTGTAAAAATGAAGACCCCTGTAAATGAAAATATATGCGAATTATATGAATTTAGCAAAAGAAATTGCAATTTTCCAATTATGCCCGGTTTTGGGAAAGATTCCCCTGCTTTTGAATTATATTATTCAAGTTGACTTGTAGCATTTCAATCGTGGCTTCATCATCCAGCGCATTAGCCAGCGCTTTTCTGTCTTGATACATAATTTGTTTGATTCGTGCCAAAACTTCCTTTGATTGACTTGCTATTTCTCTGACAGAATAAATATTGGTTTCCCACTCTCTGATTAAATCATCCAGTTTTTTCATTTTTTTTTCCAATCGAGCCTGTTTAAATAGATATTCTTTTTCCAATATCTTGATTTCAACACGATGCGATCTTAATATTTCATGAACTTGCTTTTCATGTTCCTGAAACAAAGCATTCATTTTTTTCTTACATCTTTTCGTTGCCGCCATTTCACCTTCGGCAAATCCAGTTCTCTTTACTTCCTTGAGTCTTTTTCGGAGCCTGATTATCATTACAATCAACCTTTTCATTATCCAGAGACTCCCGTTCAATAAAAAAACATGAAATGTTGAATGCTCCCAAACTCGCGCAGGTAAAACCCGCGTCCCAATTTGATTTTATGGCAAGGAGTATAAAATTTGCAGGGATTCTCCATTTTGGGATGAAATTTTCGGGAAAAAGCGAAC
>JAOUFE010000191.1 GCA_029858425.1 Spirochaetia bacterium
ATCTTTTAGCTGCCGAATTTCTTCAGCCTGACGCATGATGATTTCCAACAGAAATAAAACCAGGGGAGTTTTTTCGTTCTCCCGAATATCTGATAATTTGAATCCCGTGTCTTAAATAGGACATTAATATTCCCTGCGTCGTTTTGTATATATATCCTGATTATTGAGAAGTTACGCTCGTATGTCCGGGCAAGAACTTCGATATTCACGTCTGAATCTGCGCAGTAGATTTCTCCTGGTATCCGAGCTTCTCAATTAACATGATTTTGTTTATTTTTTCGTCAGGTGAAAAAAAACAGAATTTTCGCGTATTATTCCCATATGATGACACAGGAGCAAAGCAGAGCGGCGCAAAGTCTCTGGCAAAATAATACCAGACAAATTGTACAATTAATTGCCGGAGCAGGCTCCGGAAAAACCACCACTCTCATAGAAACGGTTGCCGAGGGAATACGCTCTGGTTTTCCCGCTGAAAAAATATGCATGATTACCTTTACTCGCAAGGCCGCCGCAGAAATGGGCGAACGTTTAAAAGCCCGGGGTATTAGCGCCGGCTATACGGGAACCATGCACGCTCTTGGATACCGCATTTTAAGAAGCCAGGCGAATTTTAAAAAAACATTAATTCTGCACCGCGAAAAAATTCTCACGGAAATATTAAAGCGCGAATTTCGCCATTTATCGCATATACCTCCGAAAGTAATTCTGCACCGCGACTTTTTAAAGGGAGCGGAAAAAGAAAAAATGGAAAATTTATATCGGCATTACAAGAGAAAACATTGTTTGATTGACCTCGATGATCTTGTCCTTGAGGCGGCAGAAATCATCCGAAAGTTTCCCGAATCTTTCGGGTATACTTGCATCCTTGTCGATGAATTTCAGGACACATCGCCAGATCAAATGCATTTTATTAAATCTATACAATTTGAAAAACTCTTTGTTGTGGGAGATGACTGGCAGTCCATCTACATGTTTCGGGGAGCCGATGTGAATATCGCCATTGACTTTCAAAAACATTTTCCGGAAGTAAAAAGGCTTTTTCTGACCGATAATTTCAGAAGTCAGCGCCATATCGTAAAACTCGGCAACAAAGCAATCCGGCTTTCAAGCGCATATATCCGCAAAAAACTTCGCACTCAAAAAGGGAATTCCATAAAGCCTGTTTGTCATATTGTCCATGGAATCGACGATATCGAAATCATATGGAGGCTATATCATAAAAAACATTATTTAAAAGAAAATTTGTCCGGTCTAACAATTCTGGTAAGAACAAATTATCTAAAGCAAAAATTGTGGGCCTGCGTGCCGCCTGAAGTTCATATCCTGACGATTCATGGGGCCAAGGGGCTTGAATTTGACAATGTCCTTGTTTTTGGAGTTGCGCGCCATATATTCCCGCACCGCTGGAATCAATTTGATGAAGAAGTGCGACTCTTGTATGTAGCCATCACGCGGGCTAAAAAACGGCTGGAGTTTTTGTCTTGGGAAGATGAAAATACTTTTTCCGGATTTATGCCATTTCTGACAAAAAACTGCCGCCTTAACTATTTAGCAACGTCCTGGCGTGGTCCAGAGCAGATGCAGTAATTTTTTCGCCGCCAATCATTCTGGCTAACTCCTCAACTCTTTGTTCCTGGTTCAACTTCTGGATTCGCGTACCTTTTTGAGCGTCTTTAATTACCTTATAATGCGATACCAACGGAGTTGAGTTTCCGGCAATTTGATGCAAATGTGTAATCACAATTAACTGAGCGTTGGCCGATAATTCCTTTAGTTTTTTGCCGACCATTTCGGCAATTCTTCCCCCGACCCCGGCATCCACTTCGTCAAAAATCATGGTAGACACCGGATCGGAATCAATAATGACTTTTTTAAGCGCCAACATGATTCGGCTCATTTCGCCGCCCGATGCTATTTTTCTTAAAGGCCTTAGATTGTCCTGCGCGCTGGAGGCTAACAGGAATTCTACTGTATCGAGACCATGCACCTGTATAATATACTTTTTATCGGGTTCTTTCCCGGCGTATTCTCCATCGGCGCCATATTGCCACTTGATGGATATTCTGATGCGAGTATCGCTCATACCAAGATCTGCCAGTTCTTTTTGCACAAGAGTTTCAAGAGTCGAAGCGGAAGTTTTTCTTTTTTCTGAAATTAATACAGCCCGTGAAATCAGCATCTGACTCAAGCGGTCAATTTCTCCCCGCAATACCTTTTCTTCTTCCGATGAAAGCTCAATTCCGGCAAATTCGTTTTTATTTTCCTCAAGATGCGCCATTACATTTTCAACGGCTGGTCCGTACTTTCTGAATATCGCCTGTAAAATATCGATACGGTCCTTTAAATCAGCCACTTCGGCTTCGCTGTAATTTATGGAATCCGCTTTGTCCCGCACAGACGCAGAGACATCCGAGAGCAAGTACCAGGCTTCCTGAACAGAGTTCATTATTTTTTCAATGTCTGCATCATACTGTGAATGCTTCTCAAGAGTCTTTTGCATGAAGGATATTTCATTAAGCAAATTGCCCTCTTCTCCCTGTAGCCTTGCATATATCCCCGAAAGATCCTTCATTAACTGCTCGGCATTATCCAGAACTTTTTCTCTTGCCGCCAATTCCTCAAACTCGGAGATACTTTTAATCCCGGCCTTTTCAATTTCATCTATTTCATATTTTAGAATTTCCAGGCGGCGATTTTTTTCCTCTTCGTTTAAGGAAACGCTTTTAAGCTTTTGCTTGAGTTCTTCTCTTTTTAAAAATATTTTTTTAAATTCTTCTACTTCTTTGGTGATTCCTGCATACCTGTCCAAAATAGAGCGGTGAGTTGAAATATCGAGAATATTTTGATGTTCATTTTGCCCATGTATATCGAGTAAATAACTGCCAACTTCTTTGAGCATGTGAACCGACACCTGTTGCGAATTGATGTAACATCTTCCTTTGCCCTCGATGGTGATTTCTCTTTTTAAAATTAACGTATCTGTGTCAAAAGCATGCTTGTGCAAAAATTCGCGGAGCGAATCATTATTGTCAAG
>JAOUFE010000192.1 GCA_029858425.1 Spirochaetia bacterium
GATAAAACCAGTAAAAGTGAACCAGATATCTATAATCAAAATGAAACATACGAGAGAAAGGTCATTTTTCAGGAAATGTGGAACGATTATCTGATCTTTTATGATGCCCAAAAAAATATTTATTATTTAAAATACCGCAAGGATAAATGGGATTATGCAAATGATGAGCTGGCAAACCAGTTCGTACAGGGTATAGAATATATAATTTCATTTCAGTTTATCAAGACTATCCATAATGCCCACGAGCTTTTAAATATGCCCGATAGTAGTCGGGATTTACCGGATGGTGAAGAGGCGCGAAAGATTAGAGATAAAAAAGTATTTGTTGTGGGGGTTTATAAGTTGCATAAGCAATCTATGAATATACGTTTTTAATATAAAAAAAAATGTTCAATCCCGCTTCTTTTAAATATTCGGACAGTATATGGTAAATTCAAATCACATAAAACGCGGAATGGCTCTTAAAATTGACGGGGATCTTTTCCTCGTTGCAAGTTTTCAACACCACAAACCAGGCAAGGGAGCAGCCATTGTTCGCGTAAGAATAAAAAGTCTTTCCAAGGGGACAACCATTGAGCGAACATTTCGCTCCGGTGAAATGTTGGAAGACGTGGAGCTTGAAAGCAAAAAAGCAACATTTTCATATGAAGATGGCGATTACATGGTGTTTATGGATGTCGCCACTTATGACCAGATATCCATACCAAAAGTTGATGTCGAAGAATATATTCCCTTTATGAAAGACGGCATGGAGATGACTATTATGCTTTACAATGAAAAGCCTGTAAGCATCGTCCCTCCCAATTTTGTAGTTCTCGAGGTAACATATGCGGAAGATGCAATTCGCGGCGACACAGTTACCAATGCTACCAAAGAAGTGCAGCTGGAAACAGGCGGTAAAATACATGTTCCATTGTTCATAAAATCCGGCGATAAAATAAAAATTGATTTAAGGGATTTCTCCTACGTTGAAAGATCCAGCTCCTGAAATCCCCAGAAAGTAAATGTGAAAAAAATTTCAGGGAAATTGCTTGAGGCCTTTGCTGCTATTCGAAAGGGGCGATTTGATGAAGCCTTTGAAATCTCGGATGCAGAAACACGAAAAAATATTGATAATTTTTATGGATGGTATCTTGCTGCGGTTTCCCTTGGATTTATGGACAAACGCACAACGTTTCAACATTATATTGAAAGAGCGGCTCTGCTTGAACCGGATTATCCCTACATTTCCTATTTGCGGGCATATACAAAACTCTGGAATGAAGATATAGAGGGAGCCCTTTTAGAATGGACAAAATTAATTGATATTGACGAAGGCTGGCTGGCTCGTGATCTCATTGAAAAAGCCAGAAAAGGCGCCAACCTCCTTGAAAAAGCAGTAAATGGGGATATTTCCTACTTTATTGTCTTGCCTGATTTTAGTGAATTTGAATCCGAAGAAAAACATGTTATATCAGAAGAAAAATATTCCGAAAAAATGCCGGAAACACGCAACCGTTTTTTTGAAAAAGAAAAAAAAACGCCTTTTTTTTCGACGGCATGGATAAAATACGTTCTTTTATTTTTCGTAATTTCCGTTTTGATTTTCACCTTTAAAAACAAGGCATGGGATTATATCGAATCTTTGCAGCGATCAAAACCGGAAATATGGAGAAATTTTAAAATTGATGAGTGGGCTGCATTGGTAAATCTTCAAAACAGGGAGAATATTAAATATGAATACAAGATAAAAGACAGACTTATCGAAGATTTTGAAAATGCCAAGAAAATGCTGGCTGAAAAAAAGATAAACCAGGCCAGATTTTTGCTTCAAAGAATTATTCAATCCAATGCTGATTTCAAGACAAAAGAGAAAAGTAAAATATTTTTAAATTTTATTCCGGAACCAAATTATCAGGATTTTTCTGACCCTGTTTTTCCTGATAAAATATTAAGATATCCAGACTTCTACGAGGGATGTCTGGTATTATGGCAGGGCAGCGTATTAAAAATGCACGATGTGGATCATGGCAAGGAAGTACGGCTTTTGATAAAAGACGCTGATTCAGATTATATCATCGACGCATTTTTGCAGAGCAAGGAATCAAAACCAGACTGGCTTCCCTTTTCCGATTTTCAGGCAAATAAAGAAATTTCCAAAACAAAACCCCAGGCAATAATATATGGAAAATATAAAGGCCTTGTTGGAGACCAGAAAACCATATATCTTGAGTTAATTCAATTGTGGATGTGAATCAGCCATTCACAAAGCGATTGATTTTTTCCAGAGCTTTCTTTAAATTGTCTGTACTTGTCGCATAACAGCATCGTATAAATCCCTCGCCTTCTTCGCCAAAAGCTGTGCCCGGGATCACGGCTACATTTTCCTGATCCAGCAGCTTCTCGGCAAATTCCATGGAGTTTAATCCGGTTTTTTTTATATTTGAAAATGTATAAAAAGCTCCTTCCGGCATGAGCGTATGAAGTCCGATTTCATTGAGTCCGTTGGTTATCAAGTTTCGCCTTTTGGCATATGTTTCCCGCATTTTATCCCGCTCGTGAAGCGCATTTTTCAACGCGGACTCTGCGGCCAGTTGACTGATGGTCGGCGCGCACAGCATTGAATACTGGTGGATTTTTAACATGGCTTTTACCCAGTGCTTTGGGCCGGCTGCATAGCCGATTCTCCAGCCGGTCATGGCAAAATTTTTTGAAAAACCTCCTAATAGAATCGTTCTTTCTTTCATACCCGGCAGGCTGCTGATTGCAGTATGCGCATAGTCATAACTGAGATCGGCATAAATTTCATCGGAGATCACCAGGAGATCATTTTTTTGTGCCACCGCCGCAATTTTCTCCAGATTGTTTTTTTGGTAACTGGAGCCTGTAGGGTTTGCCGGATAATTCAACAGGAGTCCTTTGGTAGATTTGTTGCAGGACTTGTCTACATTATCCGGCATTAATAAAAATTTGTCCTCGAAACTCGTTGGAATACTGACGGGTTTTCCACCGGCCAATTGTATCATGGGTGAAT
>JAOUFE010000082.1 GCA_029858425.1 Spirochaetia bacterium
CCTTGTTTGGCTCAGACCAGAGAAACGATGAAAAAAATCCAGATGCTGATGGTAGAAATAAAAGCGGCGACAGGGATGATTCGGAAAAATCTCAGGATAAACTGGACAATCCTTTTCAAATCGGAGGTAATTTTTATTACCGGTTTATTGCTTCGCCGCAGCGAGATGTGGCGGCCATAGATATGCCCATTTCGCTCCCTTTGCAACTGGATGCATTTTTGGATGGCCGTCCAAACGACAGAATCCGGGTTTTTGTAAATGCCCGTTTGCTATACGACGCAACACGGGACAAATATTCGCAGACTACAAAAGGAACAAATCTTGGCAGTACGCAAACATCATCTACAGCAACAGTAACCACAACTACCAACACGCAGCCAAACAATCCAGACGTGGCGCTGGATCAGGCCTGGCTGAAATTTGATATTCTTCGGACAGTATTTGTGACGGCTGGAAATCAGCATGTAAAGTGGGGTACGTCGCGTTTCTGGAATCCAACCGATTTTATTAATACTCAAAAACGCGATCCCTTGCTTCAGCAGGATTTAAGGCTTGGTTTGCCCATGCTGCGGTTTGATGTTCCATTGCAGTTTATCTCTTCAAATTTTTCAGCCATGGCTTTTTTTAATCAGCCCCAGCCGGCAAGTACAGCCGGGCAGCTTGGGGGAGCCGCAAGATACGAGATTTTAATCGGTGAAACAGAAATCGGATTCGATGTCGTATACCGCGATCATGAAAAATATAAAGATAATCTTGTTTATGGAGTAGATTTGTCTTCTTCTCTGGGGCCTTTTGATGTTTATGCCGAGGGAGCATGTATCACTCGGCAGCAATCGCCGCATTATACTCTGACGGACAAGCCGATAGCAGGAAAAGATTTGTCTCAATTTTTTACGTCGGATGATCTTGCAACTCCTTTATTTGAAGCCAGCGGCGGATTGAATTTTTCATTTGGCTGGCTCGAAAATCGTCAGGCAACGCTTGGCGCAGAATATTTTTACAATCAAACTGGTTATGCAAGCTCATCGATATATCCGATTTTAATTTTAAACGGTCAATACCAGCCATTTTATGTGGGGCAGCATTATGCCGCAGTTTATCTCGTTGCAGAAGGTCCGGATGCAGGCAAGCACACTTCATACACGCTTTCGGTTTTAAGCAATCTCTCCGATAAATCGTTGATCGGGCGAATTGATTTTACATGGAATTTTCTCAACTACATGAATTTTCAATTTTTTGTTGACGGTCGTTTTGGCGCCAAAGGAGGGGAGTTTAACTTTGCTCTCGATACGCCTGCGCTTACATACAAAGGCGGTTATATTCCGGCCATAAATATTCCAGAAACAATCTTTGATGTTGGTTTGGCGCTTCAAACCCGGTTTTAAGAATATTTGATTTTTTGCGAGTTTCGGTGCAAACTTGCCGGACTAATTCAGTTCTTGATAAATCGTAAATGCTAATTTGAATTTTTTATTGCCAGTAGCGCGAATTTTATATAACATACCGTTAATATTTCTGGGGAGAAATAAATGATTGAAAAGTACAAAAATGAATTTTCTTTAAATATCTTTTTAGCGGTTCCGAAATCCTGTAATTGCCTTTGTCGTTGCTGTTGTTAATCTGGCAATCTTTTCCTTTTCAATAAACAAAAAAAGGTTTTTAAAAACCTGCCATAGTGTTGGAATAAATATGTCCCAATACATTTGCACACGTTTTTAAAAAACACTTAATATTGCAGGATTTACGTATGAATGATAAAAAAAACTTTGAAAATTTAAAACCATTTTTCAGGAACCCTTTGAACCCAAAGGAGATGATTGCCTTGATGCAAGAAATTTCTTCTCAATACTCGTCTGTTTTTTCATCTTCTTTTGGAAAAGAAGATCAAATTTTAACTCATTTAATTGTAAAGAATAAACTTCCGGTAAAAATATTTACCATAGATACTGGACGTCTGTTTAACGAAACATATTCCCTCCATCGTCGAACCAACGATTATTACAAAATAAAAATAAAAACGTACTTCCCAGCCTCGGATGAAGCGGAAGACCTGATTAATAACAAGGGACCGGACAGTTTTTTTGATTCGATAGAGAACAGAAAAGAGTGCTGTGAAATTCGAAAAGTCAAACCTCTCAAGCGTGCCATTGACGGACATGATGTCTGGTTTACAGGAATTCGAAAAACGCAATCGCCTGATAGAGCGGAGATGAATATCATTGAATTTGATGAGCAAAATAATATAATTAAAATTCATCCTCTCCTGAACTGGCCTGATGAGGAAGTAGAGGAGTTTATAAAAAGCAACGGAGTGCCTTGCAATATACTGCATGACAAAGGGTATCCAAGCATTGGATGTGCGCCATGTACGCGCGCTATTCAGGAAGGCGAAGATCTTCGAGCAGGCCGCTGGTACTGGGAAAACGGCGCCAAAGAATGTGGATTGCATGCACATAAGTGAGTGGAATTAAAAAAACAGGAAATAGCACAACAAAAATTTAAAAGGAGATTTTTATGCCAGCGGTAAAGTTTGAAAAAAATAAAATTGTAATAGAGGAATTAAAGGAATTTTCAGAAAAAATAACAGCCTTTCAAAACCGGTCTCTTGATGCCGACGAGTTTAAACATCGTCGCCTTCTTCAGGGGGTTTATGGTCAGCGTCAACCGGCTCTTTTTATGGTTCGGGTAAAAATACCCGGAGGCGGTCTTGATGCCAACATGCTGGAGGGGCTGTCCCGGATTGCCGGGGAATATTGCAAGCCTGTACTCCATATTACTACCCGCCAGGATATACAGCTTTATAATGTTAAAATTCAAAATCTGGCTCCATTGCTGGATATGTTGGCGGATTTTGGTATGACCACACGCGAGGCAAGCGGAGCGACCATTCGGAATATTATTACATCCCCGTTTGCGGGATATCTGCGGGATCAGATATTTGATATCAGACCGGCGATGGAAGTTATGGCAAATTTTTTCCTGAGACATCCGGATACGCAGCATCTGCCCAGAAAATTTAAACTGTCTTTCAGCGACAATGAAAAAGATTATGCGGTGAGCGCCATGCACGACCTCGGGTTTATAGCAAAAATGCAAAACAACAGGCCAGGCTTTAAAGTGGTTATGGGCGGTTCCCTTGGTTCGGTTCCCATGGCAGCCGTTGTCTATCAAGAATTTATTCCCGTTGAAGATACGCTTCTTCATGCGCTGGCAATATTAAGGGCTTTTAACAAACACGGAGACCGATCCAAAAGGTCCGAGGCGCGTTTGAAATTTCAGCTTGAAAAAATTGGACAGGACGTTTTTAATGAATATATTGGAGAAGAAATTCAAAATCTTAAAAATGAAAAATATGTTTTCCCAAAAATGGAAGCAAAATTTCACGAGAATGAAGACTTTAATTTTGAAAATCCATATGATCCTGAAAAACAAAAGGATTTATACAACTGGTTTAAACACAATGTTTTGCCCACGCCACGAAAAAATGAATACATGGCTTTGATAAGGGTTCCTCTTGGAGATCTCTCTGTAGAAATGGCGCGTGCGTTAAATAAAAAAATGTCCGGGTGGCATACTCTCACGGATGGCGATTATATTACTCTTGCCGACAGCCAGAATCTTGTTTTAAAAGGTCTGGTTGTTTCGGATAACGCGGGTAACGCGGGCGACCTGGACACCCAAAAAGCAGAGTTCTTCTCCGGCATCTATGAATATTTGAAACAATATGATTTACATGGTATCGGACACAGGAACCCCGGAGATGTGGTAGCCTGCCTTGGATCGGCGACATGCGCCGCCGGTATTACCCATTCTCCGGGACTGGGAAAAGAACTTACGGACAAATTTAACCATGTATGGCTAAACGATGAGAGATATGCAAATTCGTTGATACATATTTCAGGCTGCTCAAACTCCTGTGCGCGTCATCATCTGGCAAGTCTTGGGTTTTCAGGAAGATCGGAGACCGATTTTTCCGAAACGCAGCATGCTCCAGCGTATAACGTATATTTTGGCGGTTCTTACTTAAATGACGGGAAAATAGTATTGGGGAAAAAGGCCTCTGGAAAAGTTCTTGCCAAAAGAGTGCCCCAATTTATTGAGCGAGTGATGCAATATTTTGAAAAACATAGCGACGGCAAAGAAAACTTTGAACACTATCTGGCCAATATCTCGAACCAGGAAATGAATAATCTTGTAGAAGAGTTCAGTCTGAAAAATAAACCGGCAAGGGTTGAAGAAGAACTGGAATTTGACTGGGGAAAACACACCGCCTATGTAATGGAATATGGCGAAGGAGAATGCAGCTGATATGAGCCACTTAAAAGAACTGGAAAGTACTTCTATCCATATTTTACGCGAAGCTTATGCCAACTTTAAAAATCTGGGCATGTTATGGTCTATCGGGAAGGATAGTACCGTGCTTGTCTGGCTTGCCCGAAAGGCATTTTTCGGACATGTGCCCTTCCCCCTGATCCATGTGGATACTTCCTTTAAAATTCCTGAAATGATCGAATATCGGGATCGCTTTACGCGCGAATGGAAGCTCAACATGGTGGTGGGTCAGAACAAAGACGCTCTGGAAAAAAAAATGACCTTTCCAGACGGCAATGTGGATAGAACCACCTGCTGCAAATATTTAAAAACAAATGCGTTAAAAGACACTCTTGCCGGGAACATTGAACGACTTCGTTTTAATCATGAAAAAAATCAATACGAAACTGATCCATCCGCTTTGCCCTTTACCGCTGTTGTTGTAGGCGTTCGTGCAGATGAAGAAGGGTCGCGTTCAAAAGAAAGATATTTTTCGCCTCGCGACAAGGACAGCGAATGGAATGTCGGGGAGCAGCCGCCGGAATTCTGGAGTCAGTTTAAAACCGATTTTGCCCCCGGTACACATATCAGAATTCACCCATTGTTAGACTGGACGGAGCTCAATATCTGGGAATACATCGAACAGGAAAAAATTCCCACAGTTTCTTTATACTACGATCAGGGAAAAGGTATGCGATATCGCTCGCTTGGGTGTTATCCATGCACCACGCCGGTAGAATCAACGTCAAAAAATGTCAGCGAAATTATTGAAGAGCTGCGATCGGGAAAATTTGCAAATATTGCCGAGCGTTCGGGACGCGCACAGGACAAGGAAGGCGGCGGCCTGGAAACGTTAAGAAAAGAAGGTTACATGTAGGAAGCGCCATGAAACATACAAATGAAAAAAAACAAAGAGAAGCTAAAATAAATGAAAAAATGAATATTGTCATTGTTGGACATGTGGATCACGGGAAAAGCACCATCATAGGACGCCTTCTTTCAGATACGGGAACTCTGCCGGAAGGAAAGCTTGAAGTCATTCGGGAAAATTGCCGTATAAATTCAAAACCATTTGAATACGCATTTTTATTGGATGCCTTGAAGGATGAGCAGGCACAGGGAATTACCATTGATGCGGCAAGAGTATTTTTTAAAACAAAAAAACGTCACTATATAATTCTGGATGCTCCAGGCCATATTGAATTTTTGCGCAATATGATTACCGGAGCCGCGCGCGCCGAAGCCGCGTTGCTGGTCATTGATGCAGGGGAAGGCATACAGGAAAATTCGCGGCGGCATGGCTACATGTTGTCTCTGCTCGGAATCACCCAGGTTGCCGTTGTAATCAATAAAATGGATTTAATCAATTTTTCGGAAGAAAAATTTAATGCAATAGTTTCAGAGTATCAAAACTTTTTAAAGGAAGTTAAAATTGATCCCAAGGAATTTATTCCCGTAAGCGGAATGCAGGGCGATAATATTTCCAATAAAAGCGCCCGCATGAAATGGTATGCAGGCAATACTGTACTGGAAGCGCTAGACTCATTTCAAAAGAAAAAATCTCTTTCAGAGCTTCCTTTCCGGATGCCCGTTCAGGATGTTTACAAGTTTACGGGTTACGGCGACAGCCGCAGAATTATTGCCGGAACCATCGAAAGCGGAAAAGTTGTCGTTGGCGATGAGATTATTTTTTATCCAAGCGGGAAGAAAAGCACAATAAAATCTTTTGAGGCCTTTAATGAGCCGCAAAGCTTTGCCGCTGAAGCCGGATATGCCACGGGATTTACGCTCTCGGAACAAATTTATATTACGCGCGGCGAGGTTGCGGCTAAAAAATCGGAACCCCCTCCAAGGATGACAACAAGAATTCTCGTGAGCATTTTCTGGCTGGGCCATCACCCAATGGAGAAAAACCGGGAGTATTTTGTTAAACTGGGAACCACCAAAGCGTCGGCCGTTCTTGAAGACATTCACAGGATTGTAGACGCTTCAACGCTGCAATACGTCAGCAAATCACAAATTGAAAAGCACGATGTCGGCGAATGTATTTTAAAGTTTAAAAAGCCTGTAGCCTTTGATGTAGCCGAAGAAATAGCGCCGCTTGGCAGGTTTGTCATTATCGATAATTTTGAAATCAGCGGAGGAGGTATCATTCGGGAAAACCTGCCCGACAAGCAAACCTGGGTGCGAAATATTGTGCAGCAGCGCAATTCCCGCTGGTTAAAAAGCAAAATTACCTGCGGCGAGCGCGCCGAAAAGTACAACCAGAAAGCGGCCTTGTTGCTGTTGACAGGATCCAGCGAAAGCGAGTTAAATAATTTTGCAGTAAATCTCGAAAAGTCTCTTTTTGAAGACGGCAAGATCGTATATTACATTGGTCTGGAAAGCATTGCCAGCGGTCTGGACGCCGATATCGACAATGCTGCAATACCGGCCAAAAACCAGAAAGAACATTTGCGGCGGCTGGGCGAGATGATCCATATTTTTCTGGACGCTGGAATGATTGTAATTGCGCCGATAGAAGGTCTGACAAAAGACGATATAGGACTCATTGAAGCAATGGTAAATCCGGATTTTATTGAGGTTATCAGTTTTTTAGATTCGGCCCGGGAGAAAATAGACGCCGATCTTGTTTTTAAGCAGGACGACGAGTTTATAAATGTATATGCCAGAATTAAACAGGTTTTGCGGGCTCGCGGAATTATTTACAGTCCATGGTAAATGAGTTCAGGTTTTCGCAATGCTTCAGGGGTGCAGAACTCGAAATTCAATCAGAATGATTTAGACTGACGTGTTTTTGGGGCGGCGAAACGCCCTTGTTAAAAATATCTTGTCCGGCTCTATCCAAAAAAGAGGCTGGTTGATAACTATCATGCACTTCTACATATTTTTAATAAAGCGCTATCTGGGCGGGCGCGGCAACAAGATTTTCAGCTCCAATGCGTGGCTATCATTTATCGGGGTATTTATCGGGTGTTCGCTGCTGGTGGTTGTGCTGTCGGTTTTTAATGGTTTTCAGCAGCAGATCAGGGAAAGCATTTTCAAGTTTGACCCGCATATTATCATAGAAACCAGAAAAGGACCCGGAAAAATCGACGACTGGAAAGACTGGCGTTCCACGATCAAGGCAAATCTGGGAGACCTTGTCTCCAATGTGTCCGGGATGATTCAAAGTCCTGCGCTGATACGCAAAGATGATCAAATTGACCAGGTTCTCATAAGAGGCGTTGAGTACGCCGAAGATATAACCAATAAAACAAGGTATGTCCTCCCGAATGATTTTCCAAAAAATGTTGAGCCGACAAATCTCAAAGGTGTTCCAAAGGGAGATTATTGTCTCGTGGGCAAGGAGCTTGGTACTCTTCTGGATCTGCATGTGGGTGATTACATCCAGCTGATTGTACCCAAAGGGCAATTTACAACAAGGGTAGGCGTTGAGCCTGGCATGAAGTCGTATACGATTTCCGGATTTTTTGCATCGGGAAATTATCAATACGATTCCAGAGTCATTTTGTTGTCGCTACCCACGGCTCAGGGTTTGTTTGGTACCGGCGACACGGTTCAGCAACTTGCTGTAAAACTGACAAAGTTTAGTGACCTGAAAAAAGTTATGCTGGAACTATACAAAATTTTACCGTATGATTTTTCCCCGCGCTCAATTGAACAGGAACATCGCAATTTATTTTCCGCGCTTAAATGGGAAAAGATTATTATGACCGTAATTGTCTTTTTGTTTATAATCGCGGCTCTTGTAGGCATTATTGTTTCTACATCCAATGTAATTCGTTCAAAAAGAAAAGACATTGGAATCTTAAAGGCTCTGGGCGCATCTGACCAGGAGATATTGATTGTCTTTACCATGATTGGTTTTTTATCCGGACTGGTTGGAACGATCTTTGGGGTTGCTTTTGGCATTTTTCTTTCCATGAGACTGGAATGGCTCATCGGAACACTCGAAAAAATTGCCAATACCCTCGGCAGTTTTTACTGTGAGCATGTCAGCGCCTGCTACTGGGTAAAAGTCGAGCTCATGCCGCGCGATGTTTATTATTTTGATCATATGCCGGTTTCCATCGATGCAAGTTTGCTGCATCCTCTGGCCGTGCTGGCGATTTTTTTGGCGGGGATGGCTGCCCTGATTCCGGCGTGGGCAGCGGGAAAATTGCAACCGGCAGAAATAATCAGGTCTTCGGATACATGAATTCAATATTAAGCGTAAAGAATATAAAAAAAAGCTATCGGGATGGGGAAGTCACGGTAAACGTGATTCATGACATCAACATGGAGTTGGCGCGAGGAGACTTTGTTTCCATTCAGGGCGCCAGCGGAGCCGGCAAGAGTACTTTTTTAAGCATTCTGGGCGCCATCCTTTTGCCTGACAGCGGCACCATAACCATCAACGGGAAAAATCTGGAAGATTATTCCCGGGAAGGCAAAATTCATGAGTACAGGAAAAATCACATAGGATTTATTTTTCAAAGTCATTATTTAATGCCCGATTTTACGGCCATGGAAAATGTGATGATTCCTTTATTGATGCGCGGCATAAAAAATCAGGCGGCAAAGCAAAAGGCCATGGAAATATTAAGCAAGGTCGGGTTAAAAGAAAGAGCCAATCACTACCCTTCGCAATTGTCGGGGGGCGAAAGCCAGAGAGTTGCCGTTGCGCGGGCAGTAGCGCCGGAACCAGACATTGTTCTTGCCGATGAACCCACAGGAAATCTGGACAGCCACAACAAAAAAATATTTATTCAGGTTCTGGAAGATTTGCAGAAATCCAGAGACCTGACGGTGCTTGTTGTAACCCATGAACAGGATCTGGCCGCCGCCGCCGGCAGACGTTATTTTATGAAAGACGGTTATTTAAGTCAGATGTAAGTATCCGCGTATATTTTAATGGATTTTTTCATTGACAAACCCTGTTTGTTGTCATAATATTCACCCATGCCATTTACAGCCATTCAAAACAAACCCATGTACGAGGGTAGAAAGGTCACTCGAGAAGAATATCTGGATCTGGAAGAAGATGGTTTTAAATATGAGATGATAGATGGAGTTTTGTATATGAGTCCGAGTCCTTTTTCCAGCCACGGGGAGTGTCAAATTAATCTGGGCTATTGCCTGAGAGCATTTTTTATAGATCGTGATGCAGGAAAAGCGATTAGCGAAGTAGATATTTTTCTTCCTGATGGCGGAGACGTATTACGTCCGGATATAACCGTCGTATTAAAAGAAAATTACGGCATTATTAAAGGGCATATACATGGCGTCCCGGATATTGTTGCAGAAATTTTATCGGAGGCAACACAGGCGCGCGATCTCGGGGCGAAAGCAGAGCGTTACTTGTTCAATGGGGTTAAAGAATACTGGATAATAGATCCCGATAAAAAGTCGATTGCCATCTGGATTAATCTCGATAATAAAAAATGGCAAAAAAAAGACGGTAATCGGATGGAAAGCTCCGCTTTAACAGGCTTCATCTTACAGCGGGAAGAAATTTTCCCTTCCCTAAAAACTTGACGCAGTATCAGGCTGCATTTTAGTGGCCATGCGTTCACCTGTTGAACGCATGGATGCAAGATATGTCAAACTGGTATGCCGTACAATGCGTAAGCGGAAAAGAAGGTATCGTTCGGGAAAAGCTGCAGGGCTTGTATGCGCATTATCAGACTTTTTTCCCAAGGCGGGAGCTGGAAATTCGCAGATCCGGGAAAACGCATATGGAAATCAAGGCATTGTTTCCGGGATATATTTTTATTCAAAGCAGTTCGCGCCTTATTTACCGCGAGGCTCTCGATATTGCCCGAAAAATCAATGAAACCTTTTCATCGGCCGCTTTGCTAAAAGTGGTGGGTATGTACAGGGGGGCAAAATCCATTGGGTCAGACGAGATTTTGCCCATTCAAAATCATGAAATAAGTTTGTTTCTGGAAATTGCCAGTGAAAATGAAATTGTGCAGTTTTCGCAGTATAAAAAAGTCGGCGATAAAATTCAAATTATTGGCGGGCCGCTGGCCGGACTTGAAGCCATTATACTTAAAATAAATGCAAGAAAAAAAAGAGTACGCGTAGGAGTAGAACTGATGGGGCAAACTCAAATGATCGATCTGGGCGCAGAAATGATCTCTTGAAAAAGACATAAGAAAAATTGCATGTTTCGGCTGCAACTTTTCGACCTGTGATTATAGGGTAAAGATAAACGCAAGCGTTTGTCCGTGCTATTTTATTATCCAGAATGCTTGAAGAAGAAATACATTACAAAATTTTAAAGGCGCTCGGAGAAAACCCTGAGCTCAGTCAGCGCGAACTCGCAGGCAAAATGAACCTGAGTCTGGGCAAGGTAAACTTTTGTCTGAACGCGCTCATGGCAAAAGGCTGGATTAAAGTCCAGAATTTTAAAAACTCCAAAAACAAGCTTGCATATTTGTACAATTTAACGCCCTCAGGGATTGAGGAAAAAGCAAAACTGACAAAAAACTTTTTGCATAAAAAAATGCAGGAGTATGATATGTTGAGTCAGGAAATTGCGCAGCTTCAAATAGAATCCAGACTTGACAAGACGGGCTGAAAAAAATGATAAAGGGGGAGCCCCCCTTGCGCGGCACATGGTTGCCGCGTAACCCCCCGTTATTGCGCGGTGTCAAATTGATCGTTAAAATATTTGTTTCGGTTTATCCATTTGGCCGGGAAGATGCATCGGTAAAAAAGCTTCTTGAGGACACAGGGTGGAGCATTATTTATAATGACCGGAACCGCAAACTCCATGAAAGTGAGGTTGCAGAACTTGCCGGGCAATGCGACGGAATTATTGCCGGAACAGAAAACATAAGGAAACTAATTGAGCAAAGCGCATCCCTGAAAATGATTTCCAGAGTAGGTATTGGTCTGGATAATGTACCCTTGGAAATTTGCAGGCAAAAAAATATTGCCGTAAGTTACACGCCAGACGCAGTAACTCCGGCGGTCGTTGAAATGACCGTGGGTTTGATGATTTCCCTGAGTAGAAAGTTATGCCAGGCAGATCGGGAAATTCGGGAGGGGTTGTGGCAGCGACATTATGGCAAGCGCATTGGAAAATCGGTTATTGGTATCATTGGTTTTGGGCGGGTAGGCAGTGCAGTTGCAGAATACTTGCTTCCCTTTCAACCGGCTGAAATCCTTGTCAATGATATTCGGGATCGTTCGGATAAAATCAGAGATCTGCAGCAAAAAGGTCTAAACATAAGAGCTGTGGAAAAGTCAGAAATTTATTTGCAGGCGAATATGATTACGATTCATACACCATTGACCGGGCAGACCAGAAACATGATTTCCTCCAAAGAAATAAATACCATGAAGCCAGATACGGTGATAATCAATACAGCGCGCGGCGGAATTCTTAACGAAGATGATCTGTACGAGGCTTTAAAAAACAACCGGCTTGAAGGCGCAGCTATTGACGTATTTACAAAAGAACCATACCAGGGAAATTTAAATAAACTGGAAAATGTTATACTAACACAACATATGGGTTCATGTTCATACGATTGCCGAAAAGAGATGGAGATGCAGGCAGCCGAAGAGATGATCCGCTTTTTTCGGACAGAAAAATTGTTGAGACTGGTTCCAGAAGAGGAATTTGATTTTCAGAGAAATTAAAAAGGAAGTATGAACATGACAAAACGAATTTTAATCACCGGCGGCGCAGGATTTGTGGGTAGCCACTTATGCGAGAGATTGCTTGGAGAAGGACACGAGGTGGTTTGTGTAGATAATTTTTTTACCGGCAGCAAGAAGAATATTATGCACTTAATGGACGACCACAGGTTTGAATTGATTCGACATGATATAAATTTTCCATTATATGTAGAGGTTGACGAGATCTACAATTTGGCGTGTCCGGCCAGTCCAATTCATTATCAGCATGACCCCATCCAAACCACCAAAACCTCGGTTATTGGCTCGATCAATATGCTCGGGCTTGCTAAAAGACTTAAAATTCGAATCTTACAGGCCTCCACAAGCGAAGTCTATGGAGATCCGGAGGTACACCCACAGACAGAGTCATACTGGGGCAGGGTAAATCCAGTTGGTCCGCGCTCGTGCTATGATGAAGGAAAACGATGCGCCGAAACATTATTTTTTGACTATCACAAACAGCACAATCTTGCCATTAAAGTA
>JAOUFE010000083.1 GCA_029858425.1 Spirochaetia bacterium
AAAGCAGGAATGAAATGGACTACCGAGGGCGCGAATGCTATTGCAAAACTTAGAACAACCTATCTGTCGGGACAATGGGATACCATTTGGAAAGCTGCATGATGCCCTATATAATTCACTCACACCCTCCGGTAATGTTTGGCAAATTCAAAACGCAAAAAAAGTAAATAATGCAGTGTCCCAGCTTAAAACCCAGATCAAGAAACAACAATAAAAATGCTGCAGAAGTTCCGTTGCTAAAATAGAAACCAAAGGGGGAAATATTTATGTCCCATCGCAATAGATAAACAGGAGAGACAGAAAACCAGCGGTGGATCGAAAAAAAAACTTCAAGAAGAAAACGAAGAAAAATCTTGTAATCCATAATATAGAAAACATCGAACTGACGCATATTCCCGTTGGTTCTGCGGCGATTTACAGCGAATCCATCAAGGTTCAGGATATTCTGATTCGCCCTGACAATACGAAGCGGGATACCGCCCTGCTTTCTGGGCACCCCCGACCAAATTTTTCTAAATAATTTAAAAACTGGTATTATCAAAGCTGTAAAAATAATGTACAATACCCTGTTGGTTTAAAAAAGTGAACCAGCATTTTTTCAAAATATCCTAGGCGCTCAAGAAAAATAATAATGTCACCAGGTAAAAAATCAGCGAATCTTTCTGTAACAAGAGTCTTAACTCCTCTGGGGCCAATGTTTGCCGCTGCAACGGACAAAGGACTGTGTCTTTTAGAATTTTGTAATCAACAAATGATTGAAACACAATTAAAACGGTTAAAACAACTTTTGCGTGCAGAATTCATTCCTGGCAAAAGCAAATATTTTGACATGCTAAATCAACAACTGAAAGAATATTTTGCAAAAGAAAGGCAAAAATTTGATATTCCTCTTGAATTTCCTGGTACAGATTTTCAAATTTCAGCCTGGCAAACATTACAAAAAATACCGTATGGCAAAACATGGAGCTATGAAAAACAGGCAATGGAAACGGGTAAACCAAAAGCAATTCGGGCTATTGCAAAAGCAAATAGTGAAAATCGAATTTCCATCATCATTCCCTGTCACCGCGTTATTGGAAAAAATGGAAAGCTGACAGGTTATGGCGGCGGTCTGTGGCGTAAAAAATTTCTGCTGGAGCTTGAAGAAAACCAGACTTTATAAATTATCAATAATAGTCCCAGAAGATTTAACCATAAAAACCAGTTTGGGGCAAGTTTATAAATTGTAAAAACAGGTTCAACCGGAACTTGCGCCAACATGATTTCATTTTCTGTTTCTTTCCATAGACTCATGGCTCTTGATCTGCCGAGTCCGTCATAAACTTCTGATGCTGCGGCCCTGACAGATCGCACAACGGAATAACCATTTTCAATGGCTCGAATTCTGCTCATCTGTGTATGAACCGGATCAATACCTCGCCAATCGGAAGAAGGCAAGGCGACAAGAGAAGAATGAATTTTGCCGTGAGCGTCTGTAATGGAAATGGAGTCAAAATCGTAGCAGATCGCCATTGATGCCGCGCCGAAAGGAGTATGCAAAAGTTTTATTTCGTCGGCGATATGAACAGACGGTTCACCAGGCGGTACGAATTGCTTGTGATAATTTTGAAGAATTTCACCTTTACTGATCCAGATGGATTTATTAACAAATTTTTCATTTTTATTTTTGTAAATTATATACCCAACAACCAAATCGGTCGAATATGTTTTGGATATTTGAATCAGTTTTTCCAGCGTGGAATCGACTTCAGTTGGCAATAAAAATAAAGCCCCTTCATTGGTAACTACAAGCGAAATATTTTTTTGCGCAGCCTTCTCAATCAGCTCAATAATATGGCGGTTATTGTCTTTTCTGGCATCTTCGCTGTTCATGACATCCGAAACTTCGTACGTTTTATATGATACTGTCGCGGCTTCTATTACTTTAGAAGGTCTTGCCATATCTAAACGAACAACTCCGAAAAAATAAACCGCAAGTATACTCGTTGCGAAAACGCCGATTTGTGACAAAATATTTTTATCTGGTTTATCTTCAGACAATGCAAATAATAATGCCTCAAATAAAGCAGCAAACCAGGACATAAAGAAAGCAATTCCGGCGGCTCCCGTAACTGAGACCAACTGCAAAAAAGATAAATCCTCCATTTGTGTATTGGCAAACATTCCCCAGGTTCCAAGCGGAGAAAAACGGGCGCTGACGATTTCATAAATGGAAATTAAAACCGGCAATGCAAATATAGAAATGGTTTCGCCGCCAAGCTTTCTGATTTTATCTTTCAGCAGATAAATGAGCCAGAAAAACAAACCGCTTAGCGGTCCGCTAAAAAGGGCGATAAAAATATAAAACGGGTCAGAAACAATTTTAGAAACCTGCAGGGTAAACGAAAAAACCAGAGTGAGCAGCAGCCATTTTTTTGAATAACCAAGCCGCAGGTAATAAAGAAAGGGAACAGGAAAAATCCAGGCAGCAATGGAAACATTCCAACGCATTCCGGAAGCTATAGCCAGCAAACTTCCCAAAATCAATAAAAAACCAGGGCTTTGCCAACAAGATACTCCAAAAGATTTCAAACTCAGATTTTTTTTATTCACTTGACTGTTCATATTATCCTCCTATGGATATTAATACAAAAGAGAAATTTTTAAAATGGCTTTTTCAAAACATAATCCAGCGTTAATTGAAAAGATGCTTCAATGGCTTCAGGGTGACTATGTAAAAGCAGAACTGGAATTCCAAAAAAAAGAGATCCAAGAATCAATCCGATCACTTCTATATTTACCTTTGATGAAATCTCCCCGCTTTGTTTAGCGGCTTCAAGGTTGCTTCGTATAATTGGCCCAAGACCCTGGTCAGGAATTTTTTCAATATCGGGAACATTGCCGAAAACCAAAATTTTTTCGGCGGCAGAAACCGGTTTAATCTGGCTTACCCGAGCAGAAACATTGGTTTTAGCCTGATACGCAATGATTTCTTTCATTAAAGGAACAGCCTGGCGGCTCATTTGACGTGCAGTATAACTGTACACTTTATGAATGGTCGATATTCCTTTAGTGTCTTTAAAACAGTGTAATTGAGCGTCAACACTCCATAAACTAATGAAATAAAGAAAAAGGTCATCTTTTCGGGGAAAATAATTATAAAAAGAAGGTTCAGAAATCTCTGCAGCTCGGCAAAGATCTTTAATTAAAATTTGCTCATAGGGCGTTTTAGCGAGAGACTGTAAAAAAGCATCTAAAATTGCTAAACGGGCTCGTCCAAATTTAATATCGCGCAGACCATATTTTGAAATGTCATCGGGACCGTATTTTTTAAAAACTTCACTAATCATATAAATAATATACTTAACTATAAATATATAGTCAACTATAATATATGAAAATAGTAAATTTTATTTAACATTCCCTGGAAAAATAATTCATAAGAACCCTTTAAAAAATCAAATTTAAATAATTGATTGATTTTGTCGAGATTCATCTGAACGATAAATCTCCCAGCATTTCTCATTTTTGTTTTCGCGTAGTTTTTTTTTCGCATTGTACATAGCTGTGTCAGCCTGGTTCATCAGTTCTTTTCTGTCAAGACCAGACTGCGGCGCAAAGGTAATTCCAATGCTGACACCAATATGGCATTTAATATTGTGCAAAATATACTCTTGCTGAATGGATTCCGAAATTTGATCTGCCACCTGACAGGTTTCTTTCTTGTCGGCGCCGGTTAAAATTACGGCAAATTCATCACCGCCCAATCTGCCCACCATATCGGTTTCTCTGAGAGTTTCTTTTAGTCTCAGGGCAACCTCTCTTAATAAAAGATCCCCTATATTATGACCAAACTCATCGTTGATGTTTTTAAAAAGGTTTAAATCTAAAAACAAAATGGACATTTCTCGCCTGTCTTCAATAATTGTACTTAAGTTTATATCAAGATATTCATAAATGGATTTTCTATTCGGTAAACCTGTCAGTAAATCATTGTGCGCGAGATAATAAAGCTCATCTTCTTTCATTTTAATACTTGAAATATCCCTAAAATTTCCAATATAGTTAATAATTTCATTTTGTTTGTTTCTAAGAGTTGTTATGTTTAGCGATTCAGGATAAATTTCGCCGTTTTTTCTTCGATTCCAGATTTCACCACTCCATGATCCTTTTTCAATTATTGAGCTCCACATGGATTCATAAAATTTGGCATCCTGCTTTTTAGACCCCAACGCTGAAGGATATTTACCGATGACTTCCTCTTCATTATACCCGGATATTTCCGAAAAATATTTATTTGTTTTAATGATCCGGTTTTGATGGTCAGTGATGATCACGCCTTCTTTTATATTTTGAAGAACTGTATCTGAAAGTAGCAATTGCCCTTGTTCTATTTCAAGCTGTTTTGCAAGTTTTTCCTTTTCTTTAAACATTAGCCACGTATTTTTTAATGTTGTGTTATTTTGCTTTGCAAAACGAATCAACGAAATTGGTCCGAGTAGAAAAAGAACCGTTATACCCACTAAATAATGATTTTCAGGAAAAATAAATGAACTTTGAATCAATCGGCTTAAATAAACAATATATAGAGTAAGAAAATACGCATAAAAAACCGGCATATAGGGAGACAGAGAAGAAACTGCCCCTGCCATCATCGCGATGATTAAAATTAAAATATAAACGTGCTGAAATGAAAAACCTGCAGGCAGTAAATAGGCCACCATTGCGAGAGTTAAACCGGAAACAAGAGAACTAAGGATAAACGAATTTCCCCAAAACCGATAGTTTCTATTTACAAAATCAATTTTAAAATATACAAAAGAAATTATACCTCGAATCAGCGTAACTCCAAGCATGCAGCCAATCCATAACATAAGCCGAAAATGATGAGCCTCGCCATGCAAAACCAAGCCGTAGACTACCGTCATCAAAATCGTCATGATAAATATGGAGAGAGCATTTTTATACAATATATTTATCTGAAATTCTGATAAACTCCTTTGTATATAATGATTGCTTTCTGTACCGGATTTTTCTTTCATGATTATTCTTTCATTTTTACAAGAAAACTTTTAGAACAAACAATATTAACATATGCTCATATTGCAGCGATGATCTGTCAGGTAAAGGATTTTTCTTGTAGCGATTGTAAGGGCTTGCTATAAAGCCCCATATTTTCCAGTATAATTTTTTTTAAAAAATTTATAGACGCGTCATGTGGCACTTGGAATTAACCAACAAGAATATCGCCTGGATTATTTAATAAACAGAAATTACAGTTCCAATCTGAAGGAGAATTGCCAATGGAAAGTATTCTTGAAAAGAAACCTTTTTCACAAAAACTGAGAGACTATGGTCGTTTTGGCGATCTACCTGATGAGACGCCTGAAGAGAGCCAGAAAAAGTTTTTCTTGATCTCCATGGGTGTTCTTATGAGCGGTGGAGGGATCATGTGGGGCTCAATTTGTACCACATTTTCACTGCACTATCAATCCCTGATTCCTTATGGATACACAATTTTAACTATTTTTAACTTGTTGTTTTTTGCCGCCACTAAAAATTTTAAAGCTGTCCGGTTTGTTCAGGTGCTTATGAGTCTGCTCTTGCCATTTTTATTCCAGTGGTCTCTGGGGGGCTTTGTATCGAGCGGTGCGGTGATGGTCTGGTCAATGTTGGCGTTAGTTGGTTCATTTACATTCCAGCAGGCTTCGTTAAGTTTGAGATGGTTGATTGTATATCTACTCTTTACTATTGCTGCCGGCTTCATTGATCCGGTTGTGCGCCCTTTTGGAATTACTGTTTCAGAAAATATAACTACTTCTTTTTTTGTAGCAAATATTGTGACGGTATCGGCCATTGTGGTTGGTTTAATGATTTATTTGCTTAACGAGCGCGAAAAATCAAATCTTAGTCTTGCCGGAGCGCTAACCAACCTAATGAGCTCACAGAAAGAACTTCAGTTATCTGAAAAAAAACTGGAAGAAACAAATCGTAACCTTGAGTTAAAAGTAGAAGAGAGAACCAAAGACCTCAGCAACACTCTTGAAGAATTAAAAAGCACCCAGGACAAATTAATTTTAAATGAAAAAATGGCTGCCCTTGGTCAAATTATAGCCGGCGTTGCGCATGAGATTAATACCCCGCTTGGTGCAATTCGGGCTTCGAATGAAAACATTAGTGCGGCTCTTGGCGAGACCACAAAAAATCTTCCAAAATTATCCAGCATGTTGTCGGAGCCTGATTTTAACTATTTTTTTGATTTACTGGAAAGGTCCCTTCAGTCTAAATCCAATATATCTGCGCGAGAAGAAAGGCAATTTAGAAAACAAATGACCTCTTTTTTAGAAAGTAATGGATTTGAAAATGCGCAGCAGCTTTCTGAAGATTTATCTGATTTGCAAATTTATGAAAATCTTGAGCCTTATCTCGATTTTCTCAGGTCAAAAAATGCACAATTTATTTTGCGTCTTATTTACAACCTTTCCACACAGAAAAAAAATAGTTCCAATATAGCAACGGCCGTAGAAAGGGCCTCAAAAATTGTGTTTGCCCTGAAAAAAACAGCTTACCATACTGAAGAGGGTTCTGTGAGTAAGACTGACATTATTGACTCTCTTGAAACGATATTGACGCTTTATACCAATCAACTGAAGCAAGGGGTGGAAGTTGTGAAAAATTTTGCACAAATTCCGCAAATCGACTGTTACCGGGACGAGTTAAGTCAGGTCTGGACCAATCTATTGCATAACTCTTTGCAGGCCATGAATAACCGAGGTCAAATTATGCTGGAAGTTTTTGACAGAGATGGCCATGTTCATGTAAACTTTATCGATAACGGACCTGGAATACCTGACCATATTGTTGGTAAAATATTTGATCCTTTTTTTACTACCAAAAAGAAAGGTGAAGGAAGCGGGTTAGGTCTGGATATTTGTCGAAAAATCATTGAGAAGCATAAAGGCAGTATTAAAGTAAATTCAAAGCCGGGAAGAACAGAATTTAATGTAGCCATTCCCATAACAGGAGTACAATCATGAGTAAAAAAACCATATTATGTGTGGATGATGAAAAATCTATTTTAGACGCAATCAAGGGACAATTAAAACAAAAATACGGAAATGAGTATTCGTATGAGTTTGCCGAAAATGCAGATGAAGCCTGGGAAATCATCAATGAACTTGAAGAAGATAATTGTGATCTTTTAATTATCGTTTCTGATTGGTTAATGCCGGGAGTCAAGGGCGATGAATTTCTGGTAAAGGTACATAAAAAATTTCCTCAGGTGGTCAAAGTGATGCTCACTGGCCAGGCAAACCCCGAGAATATTGAAAATGCAAAAGTAAATGCCAACCTGTACAAATGTTTAAACAAACCATGGTCACAGGAAGAGCTTTTTGAAACCATAGAATATTCACTGGGAGTGTAATATGGCCAAACCAGTAATATTATGCGTTGATGACGAAAAAATTATTTTAACGTCTCTAAAAGAACAGCTTAAACGATCTTTTGCGGATGAGTATTCTATTGAAACAGCTGAAAGCGGTGAAGAAGCATTGGAGCTCATTGCTGAACTTACGGAAAGCTCAACCGGAATACCGGTCGTTATTTCAGATCATATCATGCCAGGCATAAAGGGCGATGAACTTCTCATAAAAGTTCATGCGGCAAGTCCGGGAACTCTGAAAATTTTATTAACCGGCCAGGCAGATGCTGATGCCATTGGAAACGCGGTAAACCATGCCAAACTTTACCGCTACATCAGCAAACCCTGGGAGCAAGCTGACCTGGAAATGACCGTTACAGAGGCCATTCGAAGCTATTTTCAGACCATCCAACTTGCTGAACAAAATCAGCTTTTACAAAAAGCTAATGCAGAACTCGAGCAAAAAGTAAAAACATTTTACAAGTTTGTACCCGCACAATTTATTGAAGCGCTGAACCGATCGGCAATCCCGGAAGACATTCGTCTTGGTGACGCATCAAAAAAAGAGATGGCTGTATTATTTTCAGACATACGAAATTTTACTGAGCTCAGTGAGAAACTAAGTCCCGAGGAAAGCTTTGAATTTATCAATCATTATCTCTCTTTTATGGGCCCTGTAGTTCGAAACAACAAGGGTTTTATCGATAAATATATTGGTGATGCCATTATGGCGCTCTTTGAAAGCTCTGATAGCGCGCTGAAGGCAGCTTCAAAAATGCTTGAAGCATTGACTGAATTCAATAATGAGAGAAGCTCCAAAGGTAAAGAGCCCATTAGCATTGGCATTGGTATTCATTCAGGATCACTTATTTTAGGGACAGTTGGCGAACAGGACAGATTGCAAACGACCGTCATTGGAGAAACCGTAAATATTGCTGCTCGGACAGAAAATATGACCAAGGTTTACCGAACCCCGATCATCATTACTGAAAAAACAAAAAACGATCTGAAAACTCCTGGAGATTATAGTATGAGGAAAATCGATCGGGTAAAGATGCGCGGTATATCCTATGAAATCGATATATTTGAAGTGTTACAAGGCCTGGATCAGTTGATCGTACAAAGACGCCTGCAAAATGAAGCTGAACTTCAAAAAGGCAGAGCTCTCTATTATGATAAAAAATTTAATGAAGCGACTGTACATTTCAATATCTGCCTTGGGAATTGTCCGGAAGATAACGTTGCCCAGGCTTACCTGGACAGATGTAAAATGGAACAGGAATTTATTTCAGTTTAACAGTCTGCATATTAAAAAAACTGTTATCGGCTCAGTCCGGACTGATTAGCACGCTCACAAAAACAATTTGACTGCCTGATAACATGTTATTTTGTTTAATAGAGCAGGCAAGATGGCACAAAAAGAAAACCAAATCGAACAACGCCTCGTCGAAAAACTCAGCGAACTGAAATACGTCCACCGCGAGGATATACGCGACAAGGCTACGCTTGAACAAAACTTCCGCCGTAAGTTTGAAACATTAAACGGTGTGAACCTCACGGACGCTGAATTTGCGCGACTGCGCGACGAAATCATAACATCTGATGTCTTCACAGCTTCCCGAACCTTGCGCGAGAAGGGTAAATTCAACAGAGAAGACGGTACGCCGCTGGAGTATACTCTGGTCAACCTTAAAGACTGGTGCAAAAATGAGTTTGAAGTCATCAACCAGCTTCGCATCAACACCGAAAACAGCTATCACCGTTACGATGTCATTCTGCTGCTCAATGGTCTGCCGCTGGTGCAGATCGAGCTGAAAACGCAACAGATCAGCCCACGCCGCGCCATGGAGCAAATCGTCGATTACAAAAACGACCCCGGCAACGGATATACCAATTCGCTGCTCTGTTTCATGCAGTTGTTTATTGTCAGCAACGAAGCTGATACCCGGTATTTTGCCAACAACCGCAAAGAGCATTTCACTTTCAATGCTGAGGAACGCTTCCTTCCAGTTTACCAGCATGCCGATGAAAAAAACAATAAAATTGCCCATCTGCACGACTTTGCTGACGACTTTCTAGAAAAGTGCAGTCTGGGACAGCTCATCAGCCGTTACATGGTTCTGGTGCAGAGCGAGCAAAAAATTCTCATCATGCGGCCATACCAGATCTACGCGGTTGGGGCAATTGTGGATTGCATTCATCAAAATCGCGGTAACGGTTATATATGGCACACCACCGGCAGCGGCAAGACCCTCACCTCGTTTAAGGCCTCAACGCTGCTCAAAGACAATCCTGATGTTCATAAATGTCTGTTTGTGGTGGATCGCAAAGACCTCGACCGCCAAACCAGAGAAGAGTTCAACAAATTTCAAGAAGGGTGCGTTGAGCACAACACCAACACCGAAGCCCTTGTACAACGCATGGAGTCCAATGACTACGCCGACAAGGTAATCGTCACCACAATCCAGAAACTGGGACTGGCGCTTGACGAAAACAGTAAACGCAACAAGAACAAAACCAAAAAAGGCCAGCAGACCTATATGGAAAGGCTGGCATCCCTGCGCGATAAACGGGTGGTCTTTATTTTTGACGAATGCCACCGCTCCCAGTTTGGAGATAACCACAGGGCCATTAAAGAGTTCTTCCCCAGGGCGCAACTGTTTGGATTTACCGGCACGCCGATCTTTGACGAAAACGCCAGTTATCAGCAATTTGATGGCAATGTTGGCTCTTTTAAAACCACCAAAGATATTTTCGAAAAAGAGCTGCATGCCTATACCATCACCCATGCCATCGACGACAGAAATGTTCTGAGCTTTCATGTTGATTATTTTGGCAAAGAAGGCGATAAAAAACCCAAAAGAGGTCAGGCGCCGCCGACGGAAGCGATCATCAACGCCATACTTAAAAAACACGACAGCGCCACCGACCATCGCCGCTTCAATGCATTGCTGGCTACTGCTTCTATCAACAACGCCATTGAATACTACGAGAAATTTAAATCCATTCAGGCAAAAATACAGGCCGAAGATGAAACTTTTGAGCCACTACAAATTGCCTGTGTCTTTTCGCCTCCGTCGCAGGCTATGGCCGACGACAAAGATAATACCAATGATAAAAACGTAAAAGACATCCAACAGCTGCAAGATGATCTGCCTCAGGAAAAGGCAGATAATGAAGTAGAACCGGAAAAGAAAAAAGCTGCACTCATGGCTATTATTGAAGACTACAACCGCCAATTCGGTGCTAATCACAGCATTAACGAATTCGATCTTTATTATCAAGATGTGCAGCAACGCATCAAAGACCACAAATATCCCAATGCCGACTTGCCGCGAAAAGGTAAAGAAAAGATCGACATTACCATTGTGGTGGATATGCTTCTTACCGGCTTTGATTCCAAGTATCTTAACACCCTGTACGTAGACAAAAATCTTAAACACCACGGATTAATCCAGGCTTTCTCACGTACCAACCGCGTATTAAACGACGCCAAACCCTGGGGCAATATTCTTGATTTCAGGTTTCAGGAAGACGAGGTAGACGCCGCCATTAAACTTTTTTCCGGCGCAGCCATAGACCGTGCGCAGGAGATATGGTTGGTGGAACCAGCCTCCGTGATGGTTGAAAAGTTCAAGGCTGCCGTGGACAAACTGGATTCCTTTATGGCCGCCAAAGGGCTGTCCTGTGAACCTGCACAAGTGTTTAACCTCAGAGGAGACACCGCCAGGGCAGAATTCATCAATCACTTTAAAGAAGTACAAAAGCTCAAAACTCAATTAGATCAATACACCGATCTCGACGATCAGAGCAAACAGACCATCGAGCAAAAATTGCCCGACAATATATTGCGCAGCTTCAAGGCCGCCTACATCGATACCGCGCTGGAGCTTAAGCGTAAACAGGGCAAAGGCGATACCAATTCTCCTGCAGAACAACTTGAATTTGATCTGGTGCTCTTTGCCTCCAGCCTCATCGACTACGACTACATCATGGCGCTGATTGCCAAATCCACCGGACCGGCAAGCAAAACCAGAATGTCGCGCGAGCAATTGATCGAACTAATTGCGTCAAACGCAAATTTAATTCACGAACGAGATGACATCATTCCCTACTTATATAGCCTGCCAACAGATACCCCGCTTCAGGAATACCAAATTCGTGAAGGTTACCAGGAATACAAGACCCAAAAGGCCGCTGACGATCTGGCTGGAATCGCAGGCAAACATGGTTTGCAGCCTGCCGCATTACAGAAGTTTGTCGATGACATCATCGGCCGCATGATCTTCGACGGCGAACAGCTCACCGATCTTTTGACGCCGCTGGAACTGGGCTGGAAAGAGCGGCGGGAAGTAGAACTGAAACTCATGGTAGACCTTGTGCCTTATTTGAAAAAACTTGCCGGTGTGCGAGGCGACAAGATTTCGGGGTTAAATGTGTATGAGTAATCAGAAGAAAATGGGTATGCGGAGTTTCGGAGTGGAACCACGGATGAACGCGGATGTACACAGATGTTTGCAGGCAGGATATTTCGGGGTTGAATGCCTGTGAGTGAGCAGAAGAGGTAACAGTGAATGGAAAATGAAATAATTTATACAATGACGGAAACCTTTGAAGGACACGCTCAATCGACTGAAAATGGCGTGGAATACTGGCTTGCGCGTGATTTACAGCACTTGCTGGGATACGCAGAATGGCGTAACTTTGGGAATGCCATCACAAAAGCAAAAACGGCCTGCGAAGTCTCCGGACATTCCATTACAGACCATTTTGTTGATGTCAACAAAATGGTTGACCTGGGTTCCGGTAGCCAGCGTGAAATCAATGACATCATGCTCACCCGCTATGCTTGTTACCTCATTGCTCAAAATGGTAATCCGGGAAAACAGGAAATTGCTTTTGCGCAAACCTACTTTGCCATGCAGACCCGCAAAGCGGAGTTGATTGAACAAAGGATGCTGGAATCCGGGCGCTCTTCCCCCCGAGCTAACACTGGAGCGTTTGCGCGGACCCCATGCTTCGTATCCGGCAAATCCGCTTCTTTCCGAGCCTCTCTACT